>CAYMEC010000023.1:37689-44560 GCA_964389425.1 uncultured Roseovarius sp. | reverse complement strand
CCGTGGGTCAACCGATCACCGGTACTTGGGCATCTACGGTACGCGATTGCGCAGGCCTACCCGGAACGGGTGTCGCTATTGCCGCCGGGCAGCGGAGGTTGGCAGCCATTTTCACGCGCAGACCGAGACGTGCTGCGCGACCGCTATTCACAAGATCTGGCCTGGCTCCGCAGGGGGGCGGACGGGCTGGCCATTTACCACGAACACACCGCACCGGGAGTTGCCGACAGAGCAGCCCCAACGCGGCAGACGACAAGAGGATCAGAGGACAATGACAGCCAAGACAGACGCATGGCGCGCCCTTGCTGAAAAGGAACTGCGGGGCCGACCGCTTGAGGATTTGACGTGGGATACGCTGGAAGGGATCCCGGTTCAGCCACTCTATACAGCGGAAGATGTGAAGGACCTGCCGCATCTGGGCACAATCCCGGGGGAGGCGCCGTTCACACGCGGGGTGAAAGCGACGATGTATGCGGGCCGTCCCTGGACGATCCGGCAGTATGCGGGCTTTTCGACGGCCGAAGAGTCGAATGCGTTTTACCGCAAGAACCTCGCTGCTGGTCAGCAGGGGGTCTCGGTCGCTTTCGATCTGGCAACACACCGGGGCTATGACAGCGATCACGACCGCGTTGTCGGTGATGTGGGCAAGGCCGGGGTAGCCATCGACAGTGTCGAGGATATGAAGATCCTCTTTGACGGCATCCCATTGGACAAGGTCTCGGTGTCGATGACGATGAACGGGGCGGTCATTCCGATTCTCGCGAATTTTATCGTAGCGGGCGAGGAGCAGGGCCATGACCGCTCGGTGCTGTCGGGCACCATTCAGAACGACATTCTGAAAGAGTTCATGGTGCGCAACACCTATGTATATCCGCCCGAGCCGTCGATGCGGATCATCGCGGATATTATCGAATACACCTCGAACGAGATGCCGAAGTTCAATTCGATCTCGATCTCTGGCTATCACATGCAAGAGGCGGGTGCGAACCTCGTGCAGGAGCTGGCCTATACGCTGGCGGACGGCAAGGAATACGTCAAAACCGCGATGGCGCGGGGCATGGACGTGGACAAGTTTGCCGGTCGGCTCAGCTTTTTCTTTGCCATTGGCATGAATTTCTTCATGGAGGCGGCCAAGCTGCGGGCCGCCCGGATGCTGTGGTACCGGATCATGGACGATCTGGGCGCGAAGAACGAACGCTCCAAGATGCTGCGGACCCATTGCCAGACGTCCGGCGTGAGTTTGCAGGAACAAGACCCCTATAACAATGTGATCCGCACGGCCTACGAGGCGATGAGCGCGGTTCTGGGCGGCACGCAGTCGCTGCACACCAATGCGCTGGATGAGGCGATCGCGTTGCCCACGGACTTCTCCGCCCGGATCGCACGGAACACGCAGTTGATCTTGCAGGAAGAAACCGGGGTGACCAACGTGGTCGACCCGCTGGCGGGGTCTTATTACGTCGAAAGCCTGACGGCGGAATTGGCCGAGGCCGCGTGGGAGTTGATCTCGGAAGTTGATGAGATGGGCGGCATGACGAAGGCTGTGACGTCGGGCATGCCGAAGCTGCGGATTGAGGAAAGCGCCGCCACACGTCAGGCGATGATTGATCGCGGCGATGAGGTGGTTGTGGGCGTGAACAAGTACCGTAAGGACCACGAAGACCCGATCGACATCCTCGAGATTGACAATAACGCGGTGCGGGAAGCGCAAATCGCGCGGTTGGAGAAAATCCGGGCGAGCCGGGACGAAGCGGCCTGTCAGGCCGCACTTGATGAACTGACACGGCGCGCGGCGGAAGGCGGCAACCTTCTGGAAGGCGCGGTCGAGGCCGCGCGGGCGCGCGCGTCGGTAGGTGAAATCAGCATGGCGCTGGAAAAGGAGTTCGGGCGTCACAGGGCGGAGGTGAAGACCTTGGCGGGTGTTTATGGCAAGGCCTACGAGGGCGATGAAGGATTCGCGCAGATCCAGAACTCGGTGGAGAAATTCGCCGAGGATGAAGGGCGGCGGCCCCGGATGCTGGTCGTCAAGATGGGCCAGGACGGCCATGATCGCGGGGCCAAGGTGATTGCAACGGCCTTCGCCGATATTGGCTTTGACGTGGATGTCGGCCCGCTCTTCCAGACACCGGATGAGGCGGCACAGGATGCGGTGGATAATGATGTGCATGTCGTGGGCATTTCCAGCCAGGCGGCGGGCCACAAGACGCTGGCACCGCAACTGATTGACGCGCTCAGGGATAAGGACGCGGAAGACATCATCGTGATCTGTGGCGGGGTTATCCCGCAGCAGGATTACGACTTCCTGATGGGGGCAGGCGTGAAGGCGATCTTCGGGCCGGGCACGAATATCCCGGAAGCGGCAGAGGATATCCTGCGCCTTATTCGCGAGGCCCGCGCGTGAACGGCAGGCTGTGCAAGTGAGTGTTCTTGGAAAGATGAAACCGGAGCGATGAGCAACAAATCCCGTGCGCTGCTGGGAAGTGGGCTGGGCCTGATCTGGTCCGCCGCAGTGTTGATCGGCGCGGCGCTGTTTGTACAGATCCCGGTTTTTGCCCTGATCCCTACGATCATGACAGCGTTTCTTGCGCCCGGGCTGGTGATGGCTGCGATGATCGCACGGGTGGCGCAACGGCGGCTGGTTGACGCCGACACCGGCATGGGGCCGCTGTCGGAGGGCGGCGAAACGGATCGTCGCGTGTTGCAAAACACGTTGGAACAGCTTGTGTTGGCCGCTGCGATCTGGCCGGCGGCAGCGGTGCTGCTAGGGCCTGTGGGGCCGGGCGTGATCATCACGCTGGGTCTTGCGTTTTCGGTGGCGCGGATTCTGTTCTGGATTGGTTGCCATCGCAGCCCGCTTTTGCGATCCGTGGGCTTTGCGGGGAGCTTTTTTCCCACCGTGCTTGTGGCGGTCTGGGGCCTTGTTTCGCTGGCGATCTGACGCAGGGTTCGGCCTTGCGGCTGGTGTGATCGGGCGTAGGGTGGCAAAAACGTATTTTTCGAAAGTTATACCCATGCTGGAACTTGATCACCTTGCCGTTGCCTGTGAGACACTGGAAGAGGGCCGCGAGGCCGTGGAAACCGCACTTGGGGTCAGCTTGCAACCCGGCGGACAGCACCCCCGCTACGGCACGCAAAATCTGCTTCTGGGGTTGGAAGACGGGCTGTATCTGGAAGTGATCGCCATTGATCCGGGCGCGCCAGAACCACCTTTTCCGCGCTGGTTTGATCTGGACCGGTTCGAAGGATATGCGCGGCTCCACACTTGGATTTGTCGCGCGGATGACCTGGATGGTCATGTGGCGCGGAACCCCCGCGCGGGCGTGCCGGTGGACATGGTGCGGGGAAATCTGAGCTGGCGCATGGCCGTGCCGGAAAACGGCCAGTTGCCCTTCGACAATTGTCACCCGGCCGTGATGCAGTGGAATGGGTCGGATCACCCTGCTGCGCGCCTGACGCCTTCGGGATGTCGGTTGGAGCGTTTGACGGTTCGCCACCCGGACGCCGACGCGCTGAGCGCCATGGTGGGGCCGATGGAGGACGCGCGCATTCAGTTTGAAACCGGTAAGGCCGGTCTGAGCGCGGAGTTTTCAACGCCTTACGGCAAGCGGGTGTTGTCGTGATCGTACGTGCTGCCACCCATGCGGATGCAGGGGCCATTGCCGGGATATGGAACCACTACATTCGCGAGACGACTGTCACGTTTACCACAGATGAAAAGACTTCCGCCGACGTCACTGCCTATATCGATGCGCGTCAATCGGGCGGGAAGTGCGTTGTGGTGGCGGAGCGTGAGGGGGGCGTAGTCGGCTTCGCTGCGGCATCCTCTTTCCGATCCGGTCCGGGGTACGCGCGCACATTGGAGACGTCCGTGATGTTGCGCGATGGGGCCTCTGGCGGCGGGGCAGGCCGCGCTCTGATGCAGGCGGTGGAGGCCACGGCCCGCAGGGGTGGCGCAGGGGCGTTGATCGCCGGGATCAGCGGGAAAAACGAGGGCGCCGTGGCGTTTCATGCCAATCTGGGATTTGAAGAGGTGGGCCGCATGCCCGGCGTCGGGCAGAAATTCGGCCGCCGTCTGGATCTGGTGTTGATGCAGAAGATGCTCTGACGGCTCAGGTGCCCGGCGCGTGTTCCTCCGCCTCGGAATAGACCGCCACGATACAGCCCGTTTCCGTGTGGGACGTGTGTTCAGTGTCCGCACCCAGCCATACGACATCGCCCGTCTTGTAGACCGTGCCGTCATTGTCGATCAGTTCGCCTTGCACCACCAGAAACTCCTCCGCGCCGCCATGGCGATGGGGCGTGGATTGCGCGCCCGGAGCCATGCGGTAGATGTAAAACCCCACATCCTGCTTTGCATTGGGGTTCAACTGAATGAAGGACGTGCCGCTTTCGCCACTCGCGTCGTAATTTGTGAACGCGCTGTCATCAAAAATACTGGCGACTTTGCGCTCGTCTGGTTGGATCGGTTTCATAGGCACGCCCTTTTGGTTGAATCATCATTCAATTCTAGCATGGGCGTGTATTTAGGCCAGCCATATGACGGCTTTCCCCTTCAGGCGTTTTCAAACCTGGCGACAAATTCAGCGCGCGATGCCGCGTACCAGGGCGCTTCCGGTGGCCATGGGTTCAGGCGGGACAGGCTGTCACCGGGATAGGCTTCGGCGAAGTTCTTGGAATAGGTTTCGCCCGCGAACCTGTCTGCGCCCAGCACGGGCGAATTGTACCCGTGGGTTTGTGTGGCAAGCCCTGCGTTTTCCGGGCGGTAGGCGTATTCGATAAAGGCGTAGACCGCGTCGATGTTCTGTGCGGCCTTGGGCATGGCCAATCCGTCGACCCACGCCATCGCGCCTTCCACGGGGGCCTGATAGTGCACCGGCTCGCCCTGGGATTTCAGCGCCAGCGGCGGCCCGTCCCAGGTTTGGCCAAGGATCACCTCTTGCCCCAGAAGCGCGGCACGCTGGGTTTCCGCGTCATTCCAGAGCCGGTTGATGCGGGCTTTGCGCGCGATGGCCCAATCGGTGATCTGGCTCCAGACAGTGCGCATGATCTCTTCATCCCCATAGGCCGCCCAGACCGATCCCGGCTCCATTTCTTCCTGCGCCTCAAGGAAGAGACCCGCACCGACCAGCATGGATTGCGCGCGGCCCATTGTGGCGCCCGAAAGTGCCTCGGACCACACATCGCCATAGCTTGGGGCCATGCCATCGGGTTGCCAGCGGTCTGTGCGGTAGGCAATGCCCTCAGTGCCCCAGACATGGGGCAACCAATGCGTGCCCGCATCGGCGAAGTTCCAGCCATCTGTGCCGATCTTCACCATCGCGGGGTTCACGGCATCCAGCGCGACGCGGGACAGATCGAAAGGCTGCAAAAGATCCAGCGGAGCCCATTGAAGGGCGCGTTGGTTGGTCGGGCTGACAAGGTCAAACCCGGCGCCATCGCCCGCCTGCATCATCTCCAGAATTTCTTCGTTGGATCCAATGGATGTGTGGTTCACCTTGATACCGGTTTCTGCGGTGAAACCCGCCAGGAACGGCTCCGGCAGGTAGTCAGACCACATCATGATATTCAGATCACCCGATGAGGCACGGGCGGATGTGACGATAAATGGCGCCGCCAAGCTGACAGTACCGGTGAGAAAGCGGCGACGGCTGAGCAGGGTGGCTTTGTTCATAACGCGGATCCTGGAGAAAAAAGGCCGGATGGCTCTGGCTGATCTATCTAACGACTTTATGCAGGTGCATGAAAGGGGCAGCTCGTCGCTCCCTTCCGGGCGCGGCTTGCCATTGCCACTAACCACATGGATCGCCAGAAACCTAGAGGTTAAGGTTGTCGGCCCGTGGAAAAACCTTGGGCAGCGCATCATGCATCGCGGCCAGAGCGGTGGTGGCCTCCTTGCTGTTGAGCCGCCGGTCCTGACGGGGGGAGAGGCGAATGGCCAAGGCCGTATCCTCGGCGCTTTGAAGGCGCACCGACAAAGACCCCAGATCAGCATTCCAGAGATACCCCTGGTACTGCGCGAGCCGAAAGCGATCCAGAAAGTCCGGATCCACCTTGGTGCCCTCAGGACTGTCCCGCAGAACGCGCGCCGTGATGCGGGTCACTTCGACAGGTTCGAAATGGGACAGAAGGACGGATACAAGCTCGCTTTCAAAGAAACTTTCATCCCGGTCAATCTCGGTTTGCGTGGTCTCCGCGATCTGAAACGGGCCGTCACGTTCAAGGATGCCGATCTCACAATGCAGCCTGCGGCCCTTCAGTGCCTCATCAATGGCACGCGCCAGCGCGTCCAGACCCGCAGGGCTGAAAAACGCGCCTTGCAGTTTGGCCTGCAACCGCGCCGTGACGATGACATGGGCCTTGCCCAGCTGGTAGCGCAGAAACCCCTGTTCGATCAGCGCGTGGATGGCGCGATGCACGGCGGTGCGGCTGAGCCCGCTTATCTGGGTCAGTTGTGCAGGCGTCACCGGCCCGTGTTTCAACGTCAAGCCCAGCACCGTGAGCGCGCGTGCGGCAGAACCGCTGGGGATCATCTCGTTCATGGTCAGCGCTGTTGCCTTCCTTGCCCGCTCTTGCATTGCGTCCTACGGGGGTAAGGTTACACTGGCGGCGCTGGCCAAGACAACGACTGTAAGGGATGAGGATGCGAGGCTTTCTGGATGAGCGGCAACGCCTGCATGCGCCCGAGAATTTCATGGCGGCAGGTCGTTTGCGGCCGAGCCCGGAAGAGCCGCGTCGTGTGGATATCCTGAAACAAGGGGCGGAGGCGGCAGGATGTGTGTTCGAGGCGCCCCAGGATGCTGGTATGGCACCGATAGAAGCCGTACATGACGCCGCCTATCTGACATTCCTTCAGACGATCCACGCGCGGTGG
>CAYMEC010000023.1:0-37589 GCA_964389425.1 uncultured Roseovarius sp. | reverse complement strand
GCGCGGTGGGTCAGGCTGGGTTTCATCAGGCGGACACGGCCTGTCCGATTTCGGCGCACACCTGGGCGTCTGCCTATTGGTCGGCGCAAACGGCAGTGGCGGCCACGCGCGTGGTGCTGGAGGGGGCGCCTGCCGCTTATGCGCTGTGCCGTCCGCCGGGGCATCATGCCTATGCTGATCAGGCAGGCGGATTCTGTTTTCTCAACAATTCCGCCATCGCGGCGCAGCATCTGCTGGAAGCTGGACGGCGCCCCGTGATCCTGGATGTGGATGTCCATCACGGGAATGGGACACAAGGTGTGTTCTATGCCCGTGGAGATGTTCTGACCGTGTCCATCCACGCGGACCCTTCGGCGTTCTATCCGTTCTTCTGGGGCTACGCGGGGGAAACCGGGGAAGGAGAGGGGCTAGGCGCCAACCTGAACCTGCCTCTGGCAATGGGGTCAGGCACGGATGCCATGCTGTCGGCGTTGGACACGGCATTCGAGGCGATCCGGCGTTTCAAGGCGGATGTGATCGTCGTAGCGCTGGGTCTGGACGCCCATGAGGCCGATCCGTTTCAAGCGCTCAAAGTGACGACGCAGGGATTTGAACGGATGAGTGCTGCCATCGCCGGTCAGGCTCTGCCGCTCGTATGTGTGCAGGAAGGCGGCTACGTGTCCGACGCGCTGGGGGAGTCGGCTACAGCGTTTCTGACCGGGTTGGAGTAGTGGGGCTCTGCCCACCAACACAGAAAGAGCCTCCGGCGGGGATATTTCAAGCCAGAAAAAGCACCCAAGCCTTGGCTTCTTCTGGCCAAAAATATCCCCGCCGGAGGCCTCAAATCTTCAACCGTCCAGCTTGCGCAGCCGTTTGAACAGGCTGGAGGTGTCCCAGCGGCCACCGCCCATTTTCTGGACATCCTTGTAGTACTGGTCAATCAGCGCCGTGATCGGCAGGCTCGCGCCGTTTTCGTCCGCCGTGGAAAGGCAGATATCAAGATCCTTGCGCATCCAGTCCACGGCAAAGCCATGTTCGAAATGGTCGTCGAGCATGGTCTCGTAGCGATTGACCATCTGCCAGCTGCCCGCCGCGCCCCCGCCGATCACATCCACCACGGCCCGCCCGTCGAGGCCGGCTTTCTCTGCGAAGTGCAGCCCTTCGGAAAGGCCCTGTACGAGACCCGCGATGCAGATCTGGTTCACCATCTTCGTCAGCTGCCCTGAACCGCTTTCGCCCAGGCGCACGCATTTTTTCGCGTAGGCATCGATCAGGGGCTCGGCCGCGCCATAAGCGGCCTCATCGCCGCCGCACATTACGACGAGTTGCCCGTTTTCGGCCCCTGCCTGACCGCCGGACACAGGCGCGTCGACGAAGGACACGCCAGTGTCCTTGGCGGCGGCGTAGAGTTCGCGTGTGACGGCCGCAGAAACGGTGGTGTGATCGACAAAAATCGTACCAGAAGCCATGCCCGCAAACGCGCCATCCTCACCCGTGCAGACGCTTCGAAGGTCATCGTCATTGCCCACACAGGCCATCACGACGTCCGCGCCTTTGGCGGCGTCACGCGGGGTTGTGGCGTGGGACCCGCCATATTCCGCAACCCACTTTTCCGCTTTGGCCGTTGTGCGGTTGTAAACAGTCACGTCATGGCCTGCCTTTTGCAGATAGCCCGCCATCGGGTAGCCCATGACGCCCAAGCCCAGAAATGCAACCTTTGCCATGATGATGTCCTTTCTAAGTTAGAGCGCATCACCGGGCGTCTTGCCCGCGAAAAACGCATCGAGATTGTCGAGCGCGCGGAAGCCCATGGCATCGCGCGTGGCGCCCGTGGCGCTGCCGATATGAGGCAGCATGAAGATGTTTTCGTGTTCTGCGAAGGCAGGGTTGCCGCCGGGTTCGACCTTGAAGCAATCAAGCCCCGCGGCGGCCAGCTTGCCAGAGGTGATGGCCGCGATCAGCGCGTCTTCGTCGACCAGTGCGCCGCGCGCCGTGTTCACCAGGATTGCGCCGTCGGGCAGCAAGGCAAAGCGGTCTGCATTCATCAAATCCTGGGTCTGGGGTGTGGACGGGCAGTGCAGTGACACGAAATCCGAGACCGCAAGCACGCTTTCAACGCTGTCATGATAGGTCGCGCCCATTTCATATTCAGGCCGCAGTGGCGTGCGATTGTAGTATTGGATGTCCATGCGCAAGCCGCGCGCCTTTTCAGCGAACGCGCGCCCGACGCGGCCCATGCCGATGATGCCCAGCCGCGCGCCAGTGACCTGTTTGCCGACCATGAAGGACGGGCTCCAGCTGTCCCATGCGCCTGACCGTACCAGCCGGTCGCCAGTGACAGCGAGGCGGGCGGCGCCCAGCATCAGCAGCATGGCGATCTCGGCGGTCGCATCGGACAGCACATCAGGGGTGTTTGTCACCACGATGCCGCGCCCGCGCAGGGCGTCCAGATCGCAGTGATCGGTGCCCACCGAATGGTTCGCGACAATTTTCAGGCGCGGGTCGAGCTGCGCCACGACCTCGGCGGAGAACAGTTCCGAATGGCAGGGCACCATCGCATCGACGCGGGCGCTCATCGCGATGATCTCTTCGGCGGTGCCGGGCGTATCCGCCTCGTTCAGGATCAGATCGTAATCACGTTCAGCACGCGCAATGGTCGCCGCTGACAGCCGTCGCGGCATCCAAACCACTGGTTTTGCGGTCATTTGTCCTTCTTTCCGATCGTCTCTTCCCAGAGGTTATAGAGCGCCATGGCGATAACGATGATGGCGATGATCATGAAAGGTAGCCCGCCGGAGAAACCTGCAAAGCCCGTTGAGATGGAATGCGACAGGCCCAGCACAAAGATCATCATCAATCCCGTTCCGATGAGCCCCATGATGATGTTGGTCATTTTTGACATGGTCTACGCCTCCAATTCCAGTTCGGCCCCGGCTTGTGCCAGTGCAGTTTGAACCCAAGCCGCAGTACGCAGCAAGCGGTCATCTTCTTCGGCAGCACCAATCAGCTGAATGCCGATGGGCAGGCCGGTGTCACCCACAAGGGCAGGGATGCTGAGGCAGGGCAGGCCTGCCAGCGTCCAGATCAGGCAAAACGACGCGTCACCCGTGGTGCCTTCGCTGATCAAGGGCGCCTCGCCTGTGGCGGAGGGCGACAGGATCGCGTCGAATTCGTTGAAGTGTTCGACGAAAAAGGCGTCTGCGGAAGACTTGACGCCAAGCGCGTCTTCATACTGTTCCGCTGAAATCTGTTGGCCACGCGTGACGGCGGACTTCATTTCCGGGCTGATCTGGTCGCCATGGTCCGCCACTGTCCGGGTCAGTGCTTGCGCCAGTTCATAGTCATAGATTGTCTTGTGCACATCCGTCAGACCGCCCAGTTGTGGGGCGGCATCGAAGCGTTCGACGCGGGCGCCGAGTGCCTCCATCACTGCGACCATGCCGTCATGGCAATCGCTGTTCATGCGGGCATGGTAGGGCAGGTCGAACCATGCGATGTCAGGTTCAATCGGTACATCCGCTTGTGCGCCTGCGAGCATGGCGGGGGTGGGACGAGGCAGGGAACCTTCGTCAGTGCTGTCGTAGCCGGAGATCACGTCCGTCAAGAGGGCCGCGTCTTCAATCGTGTTGGCGAAAACGCCCATCTGGTCGAGGTTCGGCACGGTGGACATGACGCCCGTCCGCGAAATCAACCCGCGTGTGGGTTTGAACCCGAAAGTGCCGCAGTAAGAGGCAGGCCGGATCACCGATCCGCCGGTTTGACTGCCTACGGCCAGCGGCACATGACGCGCCGCAACGGCTGCGGCAGAGCCGGAGGAGGATCCGCCGGGGGTGTGCAAGGGGTTGTGAGGGTTGGTGGTCTGAGACGGGGCGAGATAGGCCAGTTCGGTCGTGACCGTCTTGCCCATGATCACGGCGCCGGCCTCAGTCAGGCGTTCCACCAGACGCGCGTCCCGGTCGGCTTTGCGGCCCGCATAAAGCGGTGAGCCGCGCGTCGTCGGGCCGACGCGGGTATCGATGATGTCCTTGAGACCCACAGGAACCCCGTGCAGCGCGCCCAGACCACGGCCCGCGCGACGGATGCGGTCAGCCTCGCGGGCCTGTGCCAACGCGTGGTCCGGATCGATCCAGGCCCATGCCTTGATCGCATCGTCCGTGTCCTTGATCCGCGCCAGACAGGCCGTGACCAACGCCTCAGACGTCAGCCGCCCTGTCCGGATACTCTCGGCGGCAACCACCGCCGAAAGCGTTGTCAGATCGGTCGCCATCAGGGCACCCATTCCCCGAAGAGGTAATCAGGGAACCACAGCGCGATGCCGGGGAACTGATACATGAGAACCATACAGAGGATCACGATGGCCAAGTACGGCATGAGACCTCTGAATATCTCCATCAGCTCGATCTGCTTTTTCAGCACGCCTTTGAGGTAATAGGCGGACATGGCCATTGGTGGCGTCAGGAACGAGGTTTGCAGGTTCAGCGCCACCAGCATGGCGAAGAAGTAGGGGTTCACGCCAAACGTCTCCAGCATGGGCAGGAAGATCGGCACGAAGATGATCAGGATTTCCGACCATTCGAGCGGCCAGCCCAGCAGGAAGATGATGATCTGCGCGAGCACGAGGAATTGCCATGGTTCGAGGTTCATCGCCACGACCCATGTCTCGATCACGTCATGCCCACCTAGGTAGGAGAAGATCGACGCGAAGGTCCAAGACCCGACAAACAGCCAGCACACCATTGCGGTGGCTTTCGCGGTCAGGAACACGCTTTCCTTCACCTTGGTCCAGTTGAGTGACCGGTAGAGACCGGCCAGAACCAGCCCGCCCAGAGCACCCATCGCCGCCGCTTCCGCCGGGGTGGCGAGACCGCCAAGGATGGAACCCAGCACCAGCATGATCAGAACGGTCAGCGGGACGAAAGACACCAGCAGGTTGTAGTAGACCACGCTGCGGGCCGGGATATCGTCCTGGTTGGGTTTCGGCGCAAGGGCCGGGTTAATCGTCACCCGCATGATCACATAGACGATGTAGAGACCCGCCAGGATCAGGCCCGGGAACACGGCGGCGGCGTAGAGGCGCAAGGGCGACAGTTCGGCAATGGCGGCATAGACAATCAGCATGATCGAGGGCGGGATCAGGATGCCCAATGTGCCGCCCGCGCAGATGATTCCGGATGCAAAACTCTTGTTGTATCCCGCCTTGTTCATCGCGGGATAGGCCAGCAAGCCCATCAGGGTCACCACCGCGCCCACGATGCCCGAGGCGGTAGAAAACACCGCGCAGGTCAGAAGCGCCGCAATGCCAAGCGAGCCGGGCAGATTGCTGGCCGCCTGATAGAGCGAATAGAAGAGCTTATCGACGATATTGGCTCGTTCCACCACGTAGCCCATGAACAGGAACAGCGGGATGGCGACCAGAATGTCGTTTTCCATCACCGAGTAGGTGTTCTGGTTCAACAGGTAGAAAATGTTGTTGTTGAAGATGTCGGCAAAGCTGTCCGGCGCGCCGGTGTAATAGGCGTAATAGCCGAACGCCACGCCCATCGCGATGAGGGTGAAGGCAATCGGAAAGCCCAGAAGCACCAGCACGATGAACAGGCATAGCATCAGGATGGCCACCTGAGGATCAGTCATCTTTTAGCTCCTTCAGGATTTATCTGTGCCGCGGCTGACCAGATCATCCAGATCGGCCTCTGCCAGCAGGTCTTCGGTTTCTTTGACATCGGCGATCCGGGCAGGCCAAGCGCCTGTGCGCATCGCGATCCAGCAGCGCATCAGTTCTGCCACACCCTGGATCATCATCAGAAGGCCAGCGGCCGGAATGAGCGTCTTGAAGAAGTAGATCTGGATCCGCGCAGGGCTGTTCCAGCTGACTTCCTTGTAGCGCCAGCTGTCCGAGGCAATCTCCCAGCCGAACCAGAACAGCGCAATCATCCCGGGGAAGAAGAACAGCAGGTAGAGCAGGAAATCTAAGCGAGCCTGCCAGCGCACCGGGAAAAGGCGATACAGCACGTCGCCGCGCACATGGGCGTCCTGTGCCAGGGTGTAAGCGCCGGCCATCAAGAACAGCGCGCCATACATTTGAACCATCATGTCAAAGGCCCATACGGTCGGCGCGTTCAGCACGTAGCGCACGAACACCTCGTAGGACACAGACAGGGTAAGAATTAGGATGCACCATCCGAATGCCTTGCCAACCCATTGGCTTAGACTTTCGATGGAGTGGATGATCTTTTGCACGACCGGCAGCCCCCCGAACCGTCTTCGTTACAGTCTTTGCGGATTTTTCAGTGATGGGCGAGGGCCGCGTGATGCAACCCCCGCCCGATCAAATGGTTTGGTCGTTCGGTATCAGCCGAAGTAGTGCGCGTAAGCCAGCTTGTAGTCGGGCTGGTTCAGGTTGAGGTAGTTCATCACCTCTTTCGCGTAGGCCTTCTGGCTTTCGATAACCTTCGCAAAGAACGCGTCTTCTGCGGCGATACGATCCACCACGACGTCCCAGGCTTCCAGCTGAGCGGCCATAACGCTGTCCGGCGTACGGTACACGTTGACGCCCTGCTCATCGCGCAGCTTCACGAGGTCTTCGGAATAGCGCTTGGTGTTGTTCCAGTAGAAGTTGGAGTTTTCAGCTTCGGACGCGTATTTCAGGATCGCTTTCTGCGCGTCCGTGAGATTTTCGTACTTCTCTTTGTTGAAGGACACCTCAAAGAATTCCTGAGACTGGTGGAACGACGCAAGGTGGTAATGCTTGGACACGTCCTGCATCCCAAAGTCGCGGTCCGACGTCGGGTTGTTGAATTCCGCCGCATCAATCAGGCCGGACTTCATCGCCGGCTGAATTTCACCGCCGGGGAGCTGAACGACCGACATGCCCATTTCGAGCAAAACGTCAGCGGCCAGACCAACTGTACGGTATTTCAGGCCGTTCATCTGGCTTGCGTCCTTGATCTCTTCCTTGAACCAACCGAGCGGCTGAGCAGGCATTGGAGAGTTGAAGAAAGACACGACGTTGAGGCCAAGTTCGCCCATCAGTTCGTCAAACAGTTCCTGACCGCCACCGTAGTGGACCCAGCCCAGAACTTCCTGAGAGGACCAGCCAAAGCAGGGCCCGGTGCCAAAGAGCGAGGCCGTTTTCGACTTGGAGTACCAGTAAGCAGGCACGTAGTGGCACGCATCAAGCACGCCACGGTGGACCGCATCCTGCATCTGGGATGTTTTCACAACCGCGTTCACCGGCAGAAGTTCGATGGTCAGCGACCCACCTGACATTTCGTTGACGCGGTTCACGTAGGATTGTGCGTTCTCAAGGAAGATCCCGCCGCCCCAGGCAGCCTGCATCTTCAGAGTGGTGCCTTCCTGTGCAATTGCAGGTGCGGCCAGAGCGCCGGCGCCGGCCACAGCCGTGCCGCGCAGAAAGTTTCTGCGGTTCAAAGTTTTGGACATATTACCTCCCATCGGTGTTTCGTCCCATCGTAGTGGTGACGTATGCGCCCACCCCTCCTGAGCGGTCCGCATCATCTGTTCGCGCGCCTTTCGGCAGGCGAATACTTAGCGCCCTGAGAAGATAACTTCAAAGCGTTTTTACCAATTGGTCACTTTTTCGTACCAAAGCAGACCGGTGTATCCCTCGCATCAGTTGCAATTCATGGCCTTGTCAAAGTCTTCGGGCTTTCGATAAGCGCCGAGATCATCGGTCGCCACAGTTCCGTTTTCAAACCTCACAGCCATCAGGCGGTCCCAGTTTGCCGTGGCAAGAATCATTTCCACGCCTGTGCCGCAGTCCCGCAATCCACCCGCGATGAAGGGCCAGCCAATCTTGTGGTTGGAAAAGCCTTGTCGTGCGGCCACCTCTGTCAGACGGCTGTTTTCATAGCGCCAGATGCGCAGGGTTTTCGCCAGATGCGGTCGGTCGATATAGGCGATTTCAGTCACGCCGTCGCCGTCCAGATCCGCGGCGCCAATCGGGGCCAGCCAACGGTTGCGCGTGCCGATATAGGGTGTGTGGGCGAGCAGTTGAAAATCCTGCCCCGGCCCCGGATAGCCATAGACCTCAAGCCGCGCGCCCTGATCGGCATGAGAGGCGACGGCAATCACTTCCTTGACGCCGTTACCATTGAGGTCGCTCAGGCGCGGCGCGGTGTCCTCAAACACTCGGTCAGGTCCGGCCTCGACCGTGTCGCAGATCACGCGGTCGCCATCGTCATAGCGCACCAGCAGGCCGCGGGCTTCGATCGCATCGCCCAGGACGCCGTGCGCGTAATCGGTTGTCGCCCCGAAATAGCGCGCGACGACAACAGGCCCGGTGTCGGACGTTGCCATCTCTGACATGGGGGGTGGGGCAGGGCGGTCACATCCGTCCTCATGGCCGCGCCTGGCATCCAGCACTTGCGACAGGGCGGGCGTGGCCAGTGTGACCGCGATCACCGCGGCCACGGCGACGTTCACAACTGGCGCTCTGGCATATTCACGATCAGACCGTCCATGTCATCGGTTACTTTGATCTGGCAGGTCAGGCGCGACCGGACCGGATCGGACTCGTAGGCGAAGTCGAGCATGTCGTCTTCGAGGTCTTCCTTGGCGGGCAGTTTGTCCACCCAGGCCGGATCGACATAGACATGGCAGGTCGAGCACGCACAGGCCCCGCCGCAGTCCGCTTCAATGCCCGGAATGTTGTTGTTGCGTGCGCCTTCCATCACGGTCAGCCCGGGTTTGACATCAACGGTGTGTTCGGTGCCGTCATGTTCGATATAGGTGATTTTGGCCATGGATGTTCCTCGCTTGAATCGACGGGTATGTAAGCCATTTTGAACGGGTTTCAAAAGTTGAAATTTTTCATCTTACGGTGTGATAGAGCGGCTTCGTCTGGCCCCAGGCGTCGCACCTCTGGTGCACGGCTATAGTTGGCGCGCCTAAGACGCGACACCTGGGGCCGGGCGAAGGCGCAAAGGCCCAAGGGCCTTGATTCCGCGCCGAAAGGCTTGAGCAATTCCGACCATATGTTCTATATTTGTTCTTATGAGCCTGACAGCCCGCCCTCCTGTGCCGACCCCGTGGCCCCGACCGCCCTCGGCCCTTCCCGCCGACCGGCTGGATGAACCGCCCCGTGATGCGCGGGTCACGGTGGCGGGGCTGGTGATCCTGCGCCAGCGCCCGGGCACGGCCAAGGGGGTGATTTTCCTGACGCTGGAAGATGAAACCGGCGTGGTGAACGTGGTGGTCTGGCGTGCGCTTTATGAACGGTTCCGCCGGGCGGTGATTGCCGGGCGGCTTTTGCGCGTCACAGGCCGGTTGCAGCGCGAAAATTCCGTGGTGCATGTGGTGGCCGAGCATATCGAGGATATTTCACCCATGCTGGATCGGTTGCTGGCCCCGGAAGACAGAGTTTGAGACAGGGGATAGGACAGGCTTCCCAGAACGGGCAAAACCGGGTACTGTGCTGCCAAAATAACGCCCAAAGCGGCGATTACGAGGCAGTTGAGCAATGTCCAGATATACTCTCCCCACCGCCGTAGTGGCGGCGTTTTTGCTGAGCGCATGCAGCACGGGAAACGTCTTTGAGCTGATCCCCGAAGAGGTCACGACCCGGGATATGGCCCCTCCGGGCGCGCCGCCCGGCACCTGCTGGGGACGTGATGCGACGCCTGCCGTCATCGAGACGGTGACAGAACAAGTGGTCCACGAGGAAGATGGCACCGCACCGGTTTATGAAACGCAGACGTCTCAACAAATCGTCACGCCCCGGGAAGACACTTGGTTTGAACGGCCCTGTGACGATGTCATGACACCGGATTTCAATGCATCGCTACAGCGGGCGTTGAAAGCGCGGGGGCATTACCGCGGTCCCATCACCGGCCGTCTGGACGGTCGCACACGGGCCGCTATCCGGGCCTACCAGAAACCGCAGGGACTGGATTCCGGCATGTTGTCCTTGGCGGCCGCGCGCCAGATGGGTTTGACGCAAGTGGACTTGAATGATGCCGGGCTTGATGTGCCCGATGTGGCGGTTGCTGCCTTGGATGAGGATCGCCCGCAGCCTGTGTCGCTGGCGCCTGTGGCCGAGTCTCCTTCGGCGCAGGCCGCGCGTCTCGAACGCGAGCAGGCCGCATCTCGACTGGCGGCGATTGAGCGTGCCGAAGCAGAAGAACGCGACGCGGCACAGCAAGCCGATCTTCAGGCCGAAGAGGACAAACGCGCGGCATCTGCTGCACGCATTGCGGAGGCCGAGGCCGCCGAGGCCCGTCGTGTGGCCCAGGAGCAAGCCGCAGCACAGGCCGCAGATCGCGAGAAGAACAAGCGCGCCAAAGAGCTTGCTCAAGCTCTGGAAGACGAAAAGAAGCGGACAGGAGGCACGGTGTTTGACCCGTTGCCGATTTCTTCTGAAAGCTACTAAAGCGTTTCCAGTTTTCTTGGAACCAAGTGCATCGGCTTTTGCGTTTGAACCGCCACAGGCTGTGGCGGCGAAAGGCAGCGAAAGTCGATTCAGGATAAACTGGAAACGTTACGAGCGGACTAGACAAGTCTGCGTGACCGACGGATAGTTTCTGCGTCGGGCGTGGAGGCGGGTAATGCTCCAATGGACAGGTGAATCTGAACTTGGCCGTCCTTATTGGTGGGATGCGGCGGCACCGTCACCTGCCAATGACCCACTGCCAGAAACATGCGATGTGTTGGTCATAGGCGCGGGCTATGCCGGGTTGTCGGCGTCCATCGCCGCCCATGACGCGGGCGCCCGCGTGGCGGTTGTGGATGCAGGCGACCCCGGCGCGGGCGCATCCAGCCGCAACGGGGGCATGTTCGGCGCCCATCCAAGGCTGAGTTGGGATGCGCTTGCCAGGAAATTCGGGCCCGAGGCGGCAGACGGTGTCTTTGCAGAAGCCGCCCCCGCGCTGGACTGGGCGAAAGCATTGATCAGAGACGAGGGTGTCGCCTGCGACCTTCAGGACACCGGGCGCATTCAACTGGCCTGGACCCCGGATCATGCGAAGAACCAAAAGTCTCTGGCAAAGGCCGTGACGGCAAAATCAGAGGTCGAGGCCTCTACGCTGGACCTGACCGGATTGCGCCAGGAGATCGGCACAGAGCGCTATCACGGCGCGCTTCTTTTCCCGCAGCATTGCGGGTTGCACCCGGCGAAGTTTCATCGCGGGCTGCGCCAAGCGGTGGAACGTCGTGGTGTGTCTGTCACTGGACAGGCGGAGGTGACAGGACTGGATCGCGAGGCCACGGGCTTTGTTGTGCACACACGGAAGGGCCGGGTTCGGGCAGACAAGGTTCTTCTGTGCACCAATGGCTATACCACGCGGGCCTTTCGCTGGCACATCGCGCGGGTGTTCCCTTTGCCGTCCTACCTGATCGCCACGGAGACACTGCCGGAAAACCTGATCGGACATCTGGCCCCCGGACGGCGGATGATGGTGGAGACGCGCGCGCGGCACAGTTATTTTCGCGTCTCGCCAGACGGCACGCGCATCCTGTGGGGCGGGCGTGCATCGATGCGGCCTTTGGACATCGGAGAGGCCGCCCGGCGATTGCGGGACACGATGGTAGGCATCTGGCCGGAACTGGAAGACGTGAAGCTCAGCCATGCGTGGTGGGGCAACACGGGCTATTCTTTCACGCATATGCCGCATGTGGGCGAAGATCGCGGATTGCATTACGCGATGGGGTTTTCAGGGTCCGGCACGGTGATGGCGCCCTATCTTGGGGCGAAGGCTGCATGGCAGGCGGTCGGGGATGCGCGCGGGCAGACCGCCTACAGCGCGACCAATCTGACGCGGCATTGGCTGCATCCGGTCTCGGCGCCCTATTTCCTTTATCCGGCTGATCTTTGGTACCGCACCGTCGTCGACCGGTTGGAAAACTGGCGGGCCGGCTAGCGGTTCCGAGCGACCAAAGAAAAACGCCCCGCCAGTGTCCTGACGGGGCGTTCCTGTTTTTCAGGACCGCTTACTTGTGGTCGCGGTACTTGCTGGCTTCCGTCGCCTGGCCCGCGGCCAGCAGGACCACGGAGACCACAATGGCGAGAACCGTGAACATACCAGGCATAGAGGTGCCAGCGCCCATGAAGATTGCGCCGGAGACGCCTTCATAGCTGCCAGTGTCGTAGGGAAAACCCATAAGTCTTTCTCCTTCTTACTTGGAGGCAGGCGGCGAGACCGCGATGCCTTCTGGATAGGCCTGAGCCGGCACCTTGACGGTGTCGAGACCTGCGATTTCGGCCGCTTCCGGGACGCGCAGCATGCCGACCATCTTCAGGATCAGCGACGACACGTAACCGGTGATGAAGCCCACAGCCACGAAGACGATCGCGCCTACGAGCTGGCCCATGAAGGACACGGTCGGGACCGTATCACCCACGAAGGCCGCTGCCGGCCCGAGCGCGGGATACCCTGCGCCGAAGATGCCAAAGAGCAGCATGCCGTAGACACCCATCGTGCCGTGCACGGTGACCGCGCCAACGGCATCGTCGATGCCCATCTTCTCAAGCACGTCGGCAGCAGGCTTCAGCAGAAGACCCGCGCTGACGGCAATCAGGAAGACAAGCGACGGCCAGTAGACATCAAGGCCCGTCGCGACCGAGATGAGACCTGCAAGAGCGCCGGACATCATCCAGAACGGATCACGCGTGAAGGCCCAAGCGCCGATGATGCCGCCCGCAACACCCATCAGGATGTTGAAGCTGAGCGCGCCGAGGTTCGTGGGTGTGCCGTAAATCGTGGTCCAGTTGCTGTCCCAGGACCACGCTTCGCCACCGACGACCAGACAGGCCATCAGGAAGCCCCAGAAGCCGACGACGATGAGCATGAGGCCCGTGGCCGTGAAGGGCAGGTTGTGACCGGCAAGGTCATTGGACGTGCCGTCCGGGTTGAACTTGCCGATACGCGGGCCAAGGTTGATCAGCACGCCAAGGGCAAAGAACGCGGCGACAGCATGGACAAGCCCTGCCGCACCGAAGTCATGCACGCCCCACTGCTGCACCAGCCAGCCATCCGCGTGCCAACCCCAGGCCGCGGCAAGTGTCCAGCTGAAGCCGCCGAGGATAATGGCGAGGATGACAAAGCCCACGGTCTGGATGCGCTCGATCACGGCACCCGAGAAAATCGAGGCCGTGGTCGCGGCAAAGAGCGTGAACGCGCCCCAGAACACACCGCTGATTTGATCTTCGGTGTTTGGTCCCATGGCCGCGCCGGCTTCTCCCCATGCCCAGGCGAAGGAGTTCGCATATTCCGCCCCGGAGATCCCGTTGGGACCTGCCGAGAACGAAAAGCCTGTGGGGAAGCCCCAGTAGACCCACCAGCCAAAGAAATAGAAGGCCGGGATCACGAACGCGAAGGCGAGGATGTTCTTCACACCCGACGACAACGCGTTCTTGGCTCTCGACGCCCCCATTTCATAGGCCAGAAAGCCTGCGTGAATGATGATCATCAGTGGGATTGATAAATAGTAGTAGGTTTCGGCGAACATCGTGTTCGTCTTCGACCCTTCTAGTGCGGCCACCTGGGCCGCTAGCTCAGCGAGCTGTTCTTCCATCTTACATGTACCTCCGTGCCGATTGGCATGTTCCGTTGATGGTTGCCTATGATTGATGCCACCCAGAGCTGAATTTTCAGATCCGGCGCATTTTTGTGTTGAGTTGCGTTTCCGGTCTCAACTTTCGCGATGCGTCAAAATCCCCCTTTCAAATCAGCTGCTTGTGCGTGTGTGATCCTTTACAATCACGCGACCCTGCTGCATCACTTGCCTGACGGTAATAATTCTTTCCCCGTACGGCAAGATTCGTCTGTCCTTTCGGACGGTCTCTGGAGGGGTGTGCTGAAAAAGCAGGCCAAGCGGTGCAGCCGCATGTAACGCAGTCCCGTGCGGGACTGCGGCTGTTGCTGGCGCCGCTGGCGCGGCGGGGTGCTGGTGGCGCGCTTCGCGCGCGGGGCCCTAATCTGCGGGACTGAACGTTTCGGCAAGCGCCGCGGCCGCGGCTTTGTAGGCGGCCTCGGTCCGGGTGAGATCCGTTTCGGTCAGGGCAAGGCTGGGGTAGGTTTTGCCTGGGGATTTGAACAGACCTTTTTCGCGCAGAACCGCGTTGAAACGGGCACCGGCTCGCGTGTCCGATTGCGCAACATCGCGGTAGTCGCGCACGTCGCGGTCCGTGAAGACCAGTTCAAAGAGCGTGGGGTCACCCACGACGCGGTGCGCGATGCCTTCGGCGTTGAGCGCGTCCCGCGCCGCTTTCATCAGCCGTTCGCCGGTTTTGCGGAGGGTGTCATACTGGCCGTCGCGGCGCAGGATTTCGAGGGATTTCAGACCGGCCGCCGCTGCCACCGGGTTGCCCGATAGCGTTCCCAGTTGCATGAGCCACTTGTCCGCGCCCACGGCCACCTTGTCGAAGTGATCCATGATGTCCTTTCGCCCCACCGTCGCGGCGAGCGGGAAGCCGCCGCCGATCACCTTGCCCAAGGTGGCAAGGTCGGGTGTCACGCCGTAGAGGTCCTGCGCGCCGCCATAGGCAAAGCGGAACCCTGTCACCACTTCATCGAAGATCAGAACGATGCCGTATTTGTCGGCCTCTGTGCGCAGCAATTGCAGGAAGCCGGGCAGGGGTGGGATGATGCGCTGGAGGGGTTCGACGATCATGCCGGCGACCTGATCGCCATACTCGGCCAGAAGCGAGCGGATGTAGTCGAAATCGTTGAACGGCGCGATCAGCATTTCATCGGCCACCGATTGGGGGATGCCCGCGCTGTCGGGCACGGCTTGAGGGAAGTTGACCATGCGCGACGGCGCGAGCGACATCTGCGCCTCTGCCGACATGCCGTGGTAGCCGCCTTCGAATTTGACGATCTTGTCCCGGCCGGTGAAGGCGCGGGCGGCGCGGATGGCGTACATGTCGGCCTCGCCACCCGAAGACACGTAGCGGAGTTGGTCTGCGCAAGGCAAGGCGCGGCAGATCTCTTCGGCCAGTTCCACGGCGACGGTGTTGTTGGCAAAGAAGGTTTGGCCCAAGGGAAGCTGTTCGAACACGACCTCCATCACCTCGGGGTGGCTGTGACCCAGGAGCATGGGGCCGGAGCCAATGAGGTAGTCGATGTATTCATGGCCGTCGTGATCCCACACGCGGGAGCCTTCGCCGCGCGCGATGAAGACGGTCGGGTCGAAATTGCCAAACCCCCCGCCGGGCAGGACGGCCTTGGCGCGGTCGAGCCAGTCTTTTTGAGTGCCGATCTTCTCCATGGAAAATCTCCCTTAATCTAGAATGAGCTGCGGCGTGCCGAGCACGTCTTCGTTGATTGTGATCCCAAGGCCTATGCCTTCGGGCGGGGCGATGCGCCCCTTGTTTCGTTGAGGTATGTCGTCTGCCAGCGCCGGGCCCACATAGTCGGCCAGGTCGCAGCAGTTGAGGATCGCGCGGGCCGGTGTGGCGGTGGCCAAATGCAGGACGGCGGCGGTGGTGATGGCCCCGCCCCATGTGTCCTCGATACACATCCGGGTGCCCAGATAGAGGCAGAGATCCCGCGCCTGGCGCATGGTCGAAAGCCCGCCGAATTTTGACAGTTTCAGCGCGACGGCATCCATGCAGCGCCGGTCATGGCCTTCCAGAAGCGTGGCCGTGTCATGGGCGGTTTCGTCAAGTTTCATGGGCAATCCGCACGCTGCCTGCACGGCGGCACATTGGGCGATGGTTTCGCACGGCTGTTCGAGCATGATGTCGAGATGCGCCACGGCGCGCCCCACGCGGGTGGCCTCCAGTTGGGTGGAGCCTGCGTTCCAGTCGCCATAGACCAACGGACCGGGGCCGACGGTTTCGCGCACGCGGGTCAGGCGTTCGACATCTGCCGTCCAGTCGTCATCGGCGCCCAGTTTGACCTGGAACTGTGTCATGCCCTTGTCCTGGGCGTCTTTGGCCATGCGCGCCATCTCATCGGGGGCAACACAGGTGATGGAGTGGTAGAGCGGCATATCCCGTTGCTGGCGGCCGCCCACGAGCGCATGGAGCGGCAGGCCCGCGGCCTGTGCGGTGAGGTCCCAGAGCGCGGTGTCGAGCGCGGATTTGGCGTAGCGGTGGTCGAGCAGGTGGCGGTTGAGTTTGTCGATCAGGGCCTCAGGGCCAATCGGGTCGGCACCGATGAGCACAGGGGCCATTTCCTCCAGCGCTGGACCCACGCCATGGGCATAGGCGGGCAGGTAGTGGGGGATGGGGCAGACCTCCCCCCAGCCCGAAAGCCCGGCATCCGTGTCGACACGCAGGACGCAGGTGGTGACAGTATCGCAGGTCTTGCCGCCTGCCATGTAATAGGTGGCGTGGCTGGTGAGGGGGACGTGCCAGAGGGTGATGCGGGTGATTTTCATGATGTCTTCAGAGTGCTGATTTGGGAGTGATTTTGAACGTCGGTATCGTGTCGGTATTGCGTCGGTATTCGGTCGGTGCCGTTTTTAGTGAGCCGGCAGGGGGCTGTTTGTTGCCACCACATGCGAGAGGGCTTTGCCCCCTCGCGCTTGCACAATATGCGAGAGGGCTTTGCCCCCTCGCGCTCGCACAATATGCGAGAGGGCTTTGCCCCCTCGCGCTCCCCCAGGATATTTTCAGCCAGAAGAAACATGGGGTCAGACCTCATAGATGGCGGTGGGTTCGCCGAGGAGATCGGGGTCCGGTGTGACCCCAAGGCCGGGCAGCATAGGCGGGGTCGCGGAACCTGATTGGTTGCGCGCGCCTTGGCCGGGGACCGGATCATCGGCGAGGTGATAGTGGCAGAGCCAGGAGGCGAGGCGGTTGGCCTCGGGCGTGGAACTGGCCAGATGAATGGCAGCGGTGTCGGCCAGCGCCGTGCCGCCGACGTCCTCGATATGCATCTGCCAGCCCACGGAGAGGCCAAAGTCGCGGATCTGGCGAGCCTTCGTGAGGCCGCCCACGCGATTGGGTTTGACTTTCACACCTTCGCAAGCGCGGGTTGTCCAAGCGTCGAGGTGATCCTGAAAGGTCGTCATGCATTCGTCGAGCAGGATCGGGTTCGACACACGCGCGGCGACATGGGCGCATTGTTGAAGCGTCTCACAGGGCTGTTCGATCCAGTCGCGGGCCGGCACGGAGTTCAGCACTTCCACGGCCACACCCGGCGTCCAGGCCCGGTTCACATCGAAGGTCACACGATGGCCTGCGGGGAGGGCGGCAGAGATCGCCTCGATCCGGGTGATGTCGGCGGCGATGTCGCTTCCGCCGACCTTGGCGGAATGCACGGTGTAGCCCTTGTCCGCAGCGCGTTTGATGAGGGCGATCATGTCATCGGGGGTGCCGGTGGAGATGGAAGAGTTGACGAGCACAGGATCCGGCGCGGCCCCGCCGAGAAGGTGCCAGAGCGGGAGGCCGGACGCCTGGCCGAAGATGTCCCAGCAGGCGATGTCGACCGGGGATTTGACGTAAGGATGACCTGGAAGGGCCACATCCATCACGCGGTTCACATGGTCGATGCCGCGCGGGTCGAGGCCCAGAAGGCTGGGGGCGAGGGTGTGAAGGCCCGCGCGCAGGCCGGGGCCATGGGCAGGCAGGTAGGTTTCGCCCCACGGGCAGCCTTCGCCCCAGCCCGAAAGCCCCTCATCGGTGTCGATGCGGATCATGGTACTGTCGAGGCGTTCAAATTTCAGGCGACCGCCGGAGAGCCAGTAGGGCTCGGCCAGCGGCAGGTCGAGCTGCCAGACGGTGATGCGGGTGATCTTCATTTGAGCTCCAACTCGACGAAGGGCTTGGGCGCGGCGCCCGCGTTGATGACGGTGTGTTCCACGCCCACATCGCGGCGATAAACGGTGGCGGCAGGAATGGTGACCTCTTGCGCGGTGTCGTCTGGCAGTTCGAGCCTCATGTGGCCGTCGGTGAGCGCGGTGATCACGCAATCCGTTTCGTGGATGTGCCAGCCCGTCTGCCGGCCCGGCGAAAAATCAAACCGGGTGATGCGGATGCGGGCGTCGTCGATCACGCGGGTGGCGGTGCAGATGTTGGACATGGCTCAGGCTTTTTCCAGTTTGTAGTCGCAGACCGGATCGCCCAGGCTTTCGAAATCAGGCGTGACGCCCAAGCCGGGCGTGTCGGTGGCGTAGAGTTTGCCGCCTGCCGTGGTGGGCCCGCCGATGCCGGTGGCGCGGGTGTTGTAGGCCATCAGATCGGTGGAATTGATCAGGTACTCCGCGGGCGTCGACGTGGCGAAGTGGGCCAGCGCAGCCGAGGTAATCTCACCGCCCCATGTGTCCTCTGCCACCACGGGGATGCGGTTTTCGACGAGGAAATCGCGGGTGCGTCGGGCCTTGGAGAGGCCGCCGAGGTTGGAGATTTTGAGGCAACAGATTTCGGCACCCCGGTCCGCGACGATGCGTTGTGCGGCATGCAGGCCGGTGACGCATTCGTCGAGCTTCATGGGCTGGGTGGCGACGCGGCGGACCTGCTGGCATTCCTCATAGGTCTTGCAGGGTTGTTCGAGGATGAAATCGAGATCCTGGGTCGCGCGGGCCACGCGGATGGCGTTGTCGACGCGCCAGCCCTGATTGGCGTCGGCCATGGCTTTTTCACCCGGTTGCAGCAGGGGCACGAGATCGCGGATGCGGTCGATGTCAGAGGCCCAGTCGGCGCCCACCTTGATCTGAAACTGGCGGTAGCCCGCCGCGCGATGGCGGTCGAGTTCGGCGATGCTTTCCTCCGTGGAGCGTTGCGGGGCCACGCGGTACATGGGCGCGCCATTGGTCAGCTTGCCGCCCATGAGCATCCAGACAGGTTGCTCGGTGGCCTGGCCCAGAATGTCCCAGAAGGCGGCGTCAAAGGGCGCTTTGGCGTAGCCGTGGCCTTGGGTGATGTTGTCCATCAGGCGTTCCATGGCGGCGACCTGTCGGGGGTCATGGCCGAGGAGCTGGGGCGCGGCGAGGCGGGCGAAGGCGTCGACCCCTTCGGAATGGGCGACCATGTAGTTTTCACCGCAGGGGGTGAATTCGCCACAGCCTTGCAGGCCTGCATCGGTGTCGATGACGATGACGGAAGCGCGGGCGACGGAGATTTGGTTGCCCGCACCCCAGGCATAGCTGCCGTCGACGTAAGGCAGGTCGGTCTTGAAGAGGCGGATGCGAGTGATTTTCATGGTTCGTGCCTTTTGGTTTCCAAGCTGCGCAACCACATGCGAGAGGGCTTTGCCCCCTCGCGCTCGCACAATATGCGAGAGGGCTTTGCCCCCTCGCGCTCCCCCAGGATATTTCCAGCCAGAAGATGCATGGGGTCAGACCTCATAAACGGCAATGGGGGCGCCGAGTTTGGCGAGGTCCGGCGTGACGCCGAGACCCGGCGTGTCGGGGGGCGAGACGCCGCCATTCCGGACGGGGGCGTCGAGCGTGGCGATGCGGGTCGTCGTCATGGCGCGGGGGTCAAGGGCGCAGCGCAGCAGATGGCGCGGGGTCGTGGCCGCGAGATGGAAAATGGCGGCGGCGGAGACCTCGGACCCGACGGTGTCCTGGATGGACATGACGAGGCCTGCGGCGGAGGCGATGGTGCGCTGGCGGAGCATATGGGTGATGCCGCCTTGTTTGGAGAGTTTGAGGCCCGCGCCGTCGCAAAGGTTGCGGGCGATGGCGTCGGAGAGGTCGGCCTCGGTTTCGAGGAGTTCATCGAGAAGGATGGGCCAGGCACAGTGGGCGCGCAGGCGGGCGGTTTCGGCCCAGCTTGGGCAGGGGGCTTCCAGGACGATGTCGGTGCCCGGGGGCAGGAGGGCGATGAGGCGGAGGGCCTGTTCGCAGGACATCCCGTTATTGGCGTCGGCGAGGAACCATTCGCCGGGTTGACGGTCGGCGAGGCAGGCGCGGATGCGGTCGGCGTCAAGCGCGGGGCCGCCTTCGGATTCGGACGCGCCGATCTTGATGGAATGGCCGAGGAAGCCCTCGGAACGGTGGTCGGCGACGCGTGAGCGCATGGCCTCGGGAGTGTCGGAGCCGATGGAGGAGATGATGGGGACGGGGCCGGGTATGCGCCCGCCGAGCAGGTCGCAGAGCGGCAGGCCCGCAGCGCGCGCCGTGAGATCCCAGCAGGCGACATCGAGGGCGGTGCGGGCATCGCGGTGGCCTTTGAGGGTGGCCTGCATCAGGTCGATGCGGCGGTCATGGGCGCGGGGGTCTGTTCCGAGGAGGGCCGGGGCCAGGAGCGCGATGCCGGCGCGGGTGCCGCCTGCGTGGGCGGCAATGTAGGTGGATCCGAAAGGTGTGCTTTCGCCCCAGCCTTCGTGGCCGTCATCAGTGATCACGCGGGCGAATGTGGCGTCATAGGAGGTGTATTCCCGTCCGCCGGACAGCCGGTAGACCCCGCCTTTGACGGCGAGGTCGTGCTGGTAGATTTCAATGCGCGCGATTTTCATGACGGGGTCAACGCTGGCGCGTCGGCCAGCCCTTCGCCGCGCCAGAAGACCAGGACCACCAGAGGATGGTTCTGAGTGATCAGCGCATGGGGTTGGTTGGAGGCGTGATAGCGCGTGGCCCCGGCGCCAAGGGTTTCATCGGGGTCGCCATCGGACATGAAAAGCGCCTCGCCCGAGATTACAGTGTAAAGTTCTTCGGCGACATGTTGGTGGCGATCGTAGAGCAGCCCCGGCCCCCAATAGGCGGCGGTGATGCGTGTTTCACAGGTGATGAAATGGCCATCGGGCCCGGCCAGTTCGAACCAGGCGAAGGTGTCGAGGAAATGCTGGCCCACCTCTTCGGCGGTGTAGGTGTGACGCCATTCCAGATAGGGCGCGATGGATTGATAGGCTTGCAATACCGGGGCGGAAAGGGCGGTGTTTGTGCCGGGATTGGAGTGCAACAACTCCATGGCGGGCAGCGGGTTTGGGCGGCGCTCTGCATAGGTCAGATCCTGAGGCCAGGGACAGAACTGATGCAGCTCGGGCAGGGCGGCATGCCACGCCTTTACCGCTTCGAGCGCGTCTTCGAACGCGGCACGGGCTGTCATGTCAGCGCCTCGGGGTTGGTGAAGACGGGTTTCGTTGCGATGTCGCCGCGCCAGAGGACGTAGGCGAGGATCGATCGGTCTGTGGTGGTCAAAGCGTGGGGGGCGTTTGAGGGGTGATAGGCTGTGTCGCCGGGGCCAAGACGCTGGGTGTCTTCGCCTTCAACCACGAAATCCGCCTCGCCTGCGATGATGAGATAGACCTCCTCCGCCGGGTGATGGTGGAGGGGGTAGTGATAGCCGGGCGTTTGGTAGATCAAGAAACTGCGCATGCTGTCTGCCTTGAGGGGCGTGTCGCGGCCGAGGATCTCAAAAGTTCCAAAGTGGGCGTGGAGCACATCGCCGATCGCCGTGTCGCGATAGGTGTCGCGCCAGAGGGCATGTGGGGCGGCTTTCGCGCAAGCGGTCTGAAAAGCGCAAAAGGGGCCTGTGAGCGTGTCATCCTCACGGAACGCGTCACAGAGTGGGTCGACTTTCGGGTCGATATCGTCAACGGGCGCGACGTCCGGGAAAGGACAGAAATCGGACAAGGCGGGCGTGCTGTCATGCAGTGCCCGCGCTTCAGCCAAAAGATCTGTCCAGACCGCGTTCATGGGACGACCACGATGTTGCCGGTGTGGGTTTTCCGGATGAAGGCGGTTTGGGCTTCGCGCAGCTCGGAGAGCGGATAGGTGGCGGCGAGCATGGGCTTCAACGAGCCTTCTTCGATGTAACGCACGATGTTGTGGAAGACCTGCTGGGGAATGATGGTGGAGCCGGTGAAGGTGAGATCGCGCAGGTAGAAGGTGCGCAGATCGAGCGTGACCATGGGGCCGGCGATGGCGCCTGAACAGGTGTAGCGCCCGCCGCGTTCCAGCACGTCGATAAGGGCGGGCCAACCGTCACCGCCGACGACATCGGCCACGACGGTGATCTTTTCATCGCCCAAAGCCGCGCGCAGGTTGTCAGATGCGCGAGGCAGGAGCATGTCGGGGTTCAGTCTGGCGACATCGGCATGCTTGGCCGCGGAGGCCATCGCGATGACGCGCGCGCCGCGCAGTTTGCAAAGTTGGATGAGCGCGCCGCCCACGCCGCCAGAGGCGCCGGGGATGAGGACGGTGTCTTTGGCGGTCACTTGCGCGCGTTCCAGCATGCCTTCGGCGGTGGAATAGCTGCACTGAAACGTGGCGAGTTCCGCGTCGGAGAGATCACTTTCCACCACGGCCACGTCGCGCCTGTCCGCCATGGTGTATTCGGCATAGCCGCCATTTTTTTCCGAGCCGAAATAATAGGTTGTGTCCATATTGTCCGGGTCGTTCCAATCGCGGATCCAGCCATCGATCAGCACGCGCTTGCCCATCAGTGCAGGATCGGCGTTTTCGCCCATGGCGACCACGATGCCGACAGGGTCCGCGCCTTGGATGCGGGGGAAGGTGATGGGGCGACCGCCCCAGGTGGGGTCTTCGTCATCGACCTCTGCGTAAGCGCCGCCGGTCGTGGCCTCATCCACGGCCTTGGAATACCAGCCCGAGCGGGTGTTCACGTCGGTGTTGTTGAGCCCGCAAGCCCCCACCTTGATCACGACATCATCGGGGCCGGGCGTGGGTGTGGGCCAGTCTTCGTGCCAGTGATACATGTCCACGTCACCATGCCCGGTCAGAACCATGGCTTTCATTGTCGCGGGCAGGGTGGTCATGGATTTACCTCATAGACGTGGACTTGGTGGAGGACCTCAGGTGCGCCATAGGGCATGGACTGGAAGCCTTCGGTGGATAATATGTGCGTCCAGGCCCCGGCCTCTGACAGGCGGGCGAGGGCGGCGGGGTATTCGGGCTCTTGTTCAGCGTCGGACCGCAGGGAGAAAAGGATGCGCGCGCCGGGGCGGGCGACGCGGATCAGTTCGTCGAATGTGTGGGCGGGGGCGTGGCCGGGGGTGATGGTGCCGGCGGTGATCACCGCGCCGAAGTGGTTGTCGGGGAAATCCAAGGTTTCGCCCAAGGTTTGTTCTTTCAGTTCCGCGTAGAAGCCTTTGGCGCGGGCGACGTCGAGCATGCCGGGGCTGAGATCTATGCCGGTGATCGGACCGTAGCCCAAATGTGCCAATGCCTCTGATTGGATGCCGCCGCCACAGCCTGCATCCAAGATGGGGCCGGTGTCGGCGGGAACGTAGCGGGCAAAGAGCGCTGCGATGACCGCCGGGATGCGGTAGCCCATGGCGCAGAGGTCGCGCTCATAGGAGGTCGCCCACGCGTCATACGCCTCTCTTTGGTCTTTGGCGGACCGGGTCGCGTAGTACTGATCCAGTGGGCGATCTGTCATTTGAGCTTTGCTTTCATTTTCCCGATCTCACCATGGCGGGAAACGCGCCGTCTTGCTGGAAAACGACGCTGATCGTGTTTATTCGGCCGCCTCCATCGCGGCGTCTGTCCGGGGTAGGAGGCTGTCTGCGTCATAGACGGGGGCGTCTAGGATGCGGCCTTTGCGCGGGGAGCCGGCGATGATCACCTCGATCTCTGCGCCGGGGATGTTGGCGTGGGGTTTGATGTAGGCGAAGGCGAGGATCTTGCCGTAGGTGTGGGCGTAGGCCACCGACGCGGTGGAGCCGACGACCTTGCCTTGGTAGAGCACTGCTTCGCCGCCATGGCCGTCTTCGATGCCGTCGGGTTCGATTTCCATGTAGGCGCAGATCCACGGCATGTGGCCCGCCTCGGCGGCTTGGGCGCTGGCGCGGGTGGGCTCAATGCCCAGATACTCTTTGTCGAGCTTGGCAAAGCGCATCACGTCGGCCTCGGGCAGGGTGACTTCGTTGGTGAGCTCGCCCGCGCCTTTGAACATCTTTTCCATGCGCAGGGCGTTCATGGCAAAGGAGCCGTAATCGGTGATGCCATGCGCCTCTCCGGCGGCCCACAGGGCGTCATAGACAGCCAGCGCGTGGTCTCGGGGGATGTGGAATTCCCAGCCAAGTTCACCCGCGTAGGACATGCGGAAGGCCCAGATTTTGTGGCCTGCCACGGTGATTTCCTGCGCGGTGAGCCAGCGGAAACCGGTATTGGTCAGGTCGGCATCGGTGCAGCGACTGAGCACATCGCGGGCCTTGGGGCCGTTGAGGGTGATCGCCGCCCAATCGTTGGAGCGCAGGATGATGTCGGCGTTTTCGCCTGTCTTGTTTTGGGCCAGGTGATCCAGCAGGCGCTGTTCGAAGAAGGCCGCGCAGACGAGATAGAAGCGATCCTCGGCCAGTTTCACAACGGTGGTTTCCAGTTCGATCCGGCCGCGGCGGTTGAGCATGTGGGTGAGCGCGATGCCGCCGACCTTTTTGGGCAGGCGATTGGCGACGAGGCGGTCGAGGAAGCCTGCGGCATCGGGGCCTGCGACTTCGACCTTGGTGAAGGCGGAGATGTCCATGATGCCGACAGCCTCGCGCACGGCTTTGCATTCGAGGCCGACCATGTCGTGCACCTCGTTGCGTCGGAAGGAGTAGTGATCGCGCTGTTCGACGCCGTTCTTGGCAAACCAGCGGGGACGTTCGTGGCCGAAGACCTCTTCATAGACCGCGCCCTTTTCCTTGAGGCGGTCATAGAGGGGAGAGGGCTTGATGGGCCGCCCGGCGAGGCGGTTGAAATGAGGGAAGGGTATTTCGGGGCGCAGGCAGTAATCCTCTTCGGCCTTGATGACCTGCCAATCCTTGGTGGCATAGTCACCAAAGCGGCGGGGGTCGTAGTCGCGCATGGAAATGTCGGCGGCACCATGGACCATCCAGCGGGCCAGTTCGCGGGTGAGGCCGGGGCCCCAGCCGATGCCGATCTGCGTGCCGCAGCAGCACCAGTAATTGCGCACGCCCGGGGCGGGTCCGATGAGGGGGTTGCCATCGGGCGGGTGGCTGATCGCGCCGTGGACTTCGCGCTGGATGCCGAGTTCAGAGAAGATGGGCATGCGGTTCAGGGACTCTTCGAGATAGGGCATGATCCGGTCGTAATCGGCATCAAAGAGCCAGTTTTCGTATTCCCACGGGCAGTGATCGTGCCAGACGGAATTGGGGTTTTCCTTTTCATAGATCCCGATCAGGCCGCGCTTTTGTTCCATGCGGATGTAGCCGGATACCTTCTTGTCATCGCGGATGACCGGAAGTTCTTTGTCGAGGGCCTCGAATTCGGGCACGGGTTCGGTCACGAAATAGTGGTGCGTCATGGAGGTCATGGGCAGTTGCAGGCCGGACCATTCGCCCATCTGGCGGGCGTAGGTGCCGCCTGCATTGACCACGTGTTCGCATGTGATCGTGCCTTTTTCGGTCTCCACCACCCATTCGCCATTGTCGTTTTGCGTGATGTTGGTGGCGCGGCAGTGGCGGATGATGCGCACGCCTTTCTGGCGGGCGCCGGCGGCCATGGCCATGGTGACGTTGGTGGGGTCCACATGGCCATCGTCAGGCGTGTGCAGCGCGCCGATGACGCCGTCGAGATTGTAGAACGGATGGTGGGCTGCGATGTGATCTGTGCCGACCAGTTCGATGTTGAAGCCCAGCGACCGGCCCACAGAGAGGGTGTGGCGCAACCAGTCCATTTCGTCTTCGGTATAGGCCAGACGGTAAGAACCGCACCCGTGCCACGTCACGGCCTGACCTGTTTCTTTTTCCAACGCACCGGAATAGAGCCCGATATTGTAATCGACGCATTTGCCCAACCCGAAGGACGAGGTGGAATGCGTGATCTGGCCTGCCGCGTGCCATGTTGAGCCGGAGGTCAGCTCGGCTTTTTCGAGAAGAACGGTGTCGTCCCCCCAGCCTTCATGGGCGAGGTGGTAGGCGAGCCCCGCCCCCATGACGCCGCCGCCAACAATCACCACGCGGGCGTGGGTGGGGAGGTCTTTGTGTGACATGTCGAAATCCTTTGAGGACGAGTCGCGAATTTGCTCGACAGCCTAAGGGAACATCTGTACCATCGTCAATCATGAATGATACAAATGTACAAAATTCAGTGTTGGACCGCCTGACCGCCGAGTGGGATGCCCTGACGCCTGAGGCGCAGAAGGCGGCGCGCTATGTGCTTGAAAACCCTGCAGATGTTGGGGTTTCGACGGTGCGGGAAATTGCAGAGGCGGCGCAGGTCAAACCCAACACATTCGTGCGCATGGCGCGTCAGGTGGGATTCGAAGGGTACGATGATTTCCGTGAACCATTTCGCGATGCGATCCGCCGCGGTCAGGTGTCCTTTCCCGATCGCGCGCGCTGGTTGCAGGACATCAAGAAGTCCGGCGATCTGGGCGGGCTATATGCCGACATGGTGGTGGCCGCGATCAAGAACATCGAGGACACGTTTTCCGGCATCACGGCGGAAGCCCTGCGTGAGGCAGCAGAGGCGATCTGGTCCTCGCGCCAGGTCTTTGTGCTGGGTGTGGGCGTGAACAATGCCAATGCGCGCAACTTTACCTACCTCGCCTCAACGGGGATGAAGCAGTTCCACGCGATCCCGCGCCCCGGGTCCACCGCCGTGGATGATCTGGCCTGGGCGAATGAGCGCGATGTCGTGATTGCCATGACCTGCCGCCCTTACCGCACAGAGGTGATCGATGCGGTTCGGCTGGCGCGAGAGCAGAACATGACCGTGATTGGCATTTCCGACAGTCCGGCGAGCCCGATCATCCTGACCGCCCATCATCGGTTCGTCATTTCGACTGAAACCCCGCAGTTCTTCCCTTCATCGTTGTCTACGGTTGCGCTGCTTGAAACGCTCTTGAGTTTCGTGATTGCCGTGGCCAGTGATGAGATCGTCGACCGGGTGGAGAAATTCCACCACCGCCGCCACCAGCTTGGCATTTATCAGGAGGAGCCGTGAATGAACGCAACAGCTTCGGTTTCTGGGGTCACCCATTCGCTCGATGCCAGATATTACACCGACCCGGCGATTTTTGCCAAAGAGATGGATGGGCTTCTGAGCCGCACATGGCAGCTTGCCGGGCATAGCAATGAAATCCCCAAGGTGGGGGATTATCTGGCCTTTGAGATTGCCGGTCAGTCGCTGTTCGCCATTCGCGGCCGGGATGGGGAGGTGCGCAGCTTCTACAATGTCTGCCAGCACCGCGCCCATGGTCTGGTGCAGGGCAAGGGCAACGCGCGCGTCGTGGTGTGCCCTTATCATTCATGGACCTATGAGTTGAACGGCAAGCTGCGCTCCGGCCCCAATATCGCGTCGGTGCCGGGGTTTGACAAAAGCAGTGTTTGCCTGACGCAGGTGCGGACAGAGGATTTCAACGGCTTCATTTTTGTCAATCTGGATGATGAGGCTGCACCCATGGATGAATGGTTTCCCGGCGTGCGCGAAGAGATCGCGGAATATGTGCCCAATGTGCGCGATCTGGCGCCGCTGGACTGGGTGGAAATTCCGGAGAGATGCAACTGGAAGGTCTCGGTCGAGAATTATTCCGAATGCTATCACTGCCCGATCAATCACAAGACCTTTGCCACCGGTGTGATCAAGCCGGAAACCTATGACATTCAGCCGATGGAGGCGGGCTACACGCTGCGCCACACAACGGAATGCCAGAGCATGGAAAAGATGACCTATCCGGTGGACCTGTCGGTGCCCCATGCGGATGAGTACCGGTCGTGGTTCCTGTGGCCGATGGTCAGTTTTCAGTGCTACCCGGGCAATGTTCTGAACACCTATCACTGGCGGCCCCATGACGTGGATCACTGCACGGTCTATCGCGGGTGGTATACCCCTGGCGGAGTAGAGGATCTGGTGATCCGGGATCTGGCCATTCAGGATCGTGAAACCACGGTGGAGGAAGACATTCATCTGGTGGAATCGGTCCATCGCGGGCTGAAATCCAAGGGCTACCGCCCTGGGCCTCTGGTCGTTGATCCTGCCGGTGGTGTAAGTTCGGAACATTCCGTGCAAAAGCTGCAACAATGGATGCGCGAGGCGGTGGATGGCTGATTTGACAGGACGCTGCCTTTGCGGGGCCGTGACGTGGTCGACACCCGGGCCGGTTCTTTGGGCGGGCCATTGCCATTGTGACAGCTGCCGCCGCGCGACCGCCGCCCCTTTCACCAGCTTTTTCGGGGTTCCGCGGGACAGCGTGACGTGGACAGGCCGGTTGTCAGACAATCCCTCGTCGGGCGGTCGCGTCACCCGCCGGTTCTGCGAAACATGCGGCACACAGATGACCTACCAGAATGAGATCTGGCCGGATGAGACCCATCTTTACGCGGCCACAATGACCACGCCCTCTGACTTCGTACCGAAGGCGCATTTTCACTATGCCGAACGCTTGCCATGGGTGGAGATCACGGATGATCTGCCCAAACACGCCGCGTCGGCCGATGACACGGGTGCAGTATGATGTTGATGCCTGAAAGCTGGCGGCCGGAGCATAAGCTGTTTCCGCATCAAGTGGGCTTTACCTGCCCGCCTTTCGACTATTGCGGCGCGCCGTCTGATTTCCTGCGCATGGCTCCGGAGACGGTGGGCGTGCATGGCTGGATGCTGCATGTGCCCGACTACGCCCATGGGTTGGATCAGCGCAAAGCCAATTTCGGGATGATGGAGGATTTCGTCCACTGCATGGCCCGCAACGGCGTCGATGTGGCCGGGCAGGTGGGGTCGAACTGGGTCCATGCCAGCGGGCTGGGCGTAGAGGGGATCCGCCAGCATTGCGAAGACCTGTCCGACAAGTACGGCGTGCGGTTTCACATGGCGGGCTTTGCGATGGTGGAGGCCCTGCGCGCGATGAATATCGAGAAAGTGGCGCTCAACGCGGCTTATCACTGGCCTCAGTGGTGGCAGGGGACGGTCGCGTTCCTCAAGGAGGCCGGGTTTGACGTGATCTGGGCGGGCAACTTCCATGATCAGGGCTGGTTTGACACCCAAGAGGACGTCAATGAGATGCGCTGGGTGTTTGAAGGCGATCTGGCGCTCAAGAGCTTTGAATACGTGGCCGACAAGGCGCCCGACGCGGATGCCTACCTGATCAACGGCATGTGCAATTTTCGCACCGGTCCGGATGGCCTGCCGCAACGGCCCGTCCACCTGACGGACATGCTGGAGGATGCGCTGGGCAAACCCGTCATCGGCCACGACACCGCGCTTTACTGGCGCATTTTCAAATCTCTTGGCCTCGCTCCCACGCGCCCAATGGGCCAACTCCTCGCAACTCTCTAGTCGTTTCTTCTGGCTAAAAATATCCCCGCCGGAGGCAAGGAATCTCTGGTGCAACTCAACGGATCAAGACCATGCACAAGATCATCGCCCTTTGGGCTGTCCCCCGCTCAACCTCTACTGCGTTTGAATGGATGATGCGTCAGCGCGGGGATCTGGATTGCCTGCACGAACCCTTCGGAGAGGCCTGGTACCAGGGCGAGGCGCCGCTGTGGCATCGCTATACGGAAGGGGAAGTCACGACACCGGGTCTCACGCTGGAGAGTGTCTGGGAGGATATCAAGGCCCGCGCCAAGAAGGGCCCGGTTTTTTTGAAGGACTTTCCCCATTACATCTCGCATATGTGGACGCCGGAGTTTTTGTCGAATTTCACCCATGCGTTTTTGATCCGTGATCCAGCCAAGACGATCACGTCGATGCACAATAAGTGGCCTGATTTCCATGAAGGCGAGGTGGGGTTTCCCGAACAGCGCGCCTTGTTTGATCTGCTTACGGCGCTGAATGGTGCCCCGCCGCCGGTGATCGACAGTGATGATCTTCTGGATGATCCTGAGGCCATGACAGAGGCGTTCTGCAACGGCGTCGGCATTCCTTACATGCCTGAGGCCCTGTCATGGGAGCCGGGCGGTGATCCATCGGAGCATAGTTGGTGGGATGGTGGGTCGTTCCATGCCAATCTGGCGCAATCCACCGGGCTGACCCGGCAGGTGCGCAAATACATCGATATCAATCAAACGCCTGCACGCGTGCAGCAGGTGTACCGGCGGATGATCCCGCATTATGAACATCTCCACGCTCACCGCATCATCGTTTGAGCGAGACCGTCTAAAAAGGAAAACACCGATGAAAGACTATTGGCAGAACTACATTGACGGCGAATGGGTCGATGGCGGCGCGGGCCGGGTGGATGTGGTGAACCCCGGCACGGGCGAGGTGCTGGCGGCACAGGCCTTGGCGGATGAGGCGGATGTGGATCGGGCGGTGCAGGCGGCATCGCGCGTGCATGCCTCTCGCGTGTTGTCGGATCTGCGCCCCGTGGAGCGGGGGCGTATGGTGCAGGCGATGGGGCGCTATCTGCTGGAGAATGCCGATGATCTGGCCAAGCTGTTGACGCAGGAGCAGGGCAAGCCCCTGTGGGAAGCGCATATCGAGATCAAGGGCGCTGCACGCTACTTCGAATATTATGGCAATCAGGCCGAGACCGTCGAAGGCCGGTCGATCCCGCTCGGGAAGGGTTACTTCGACTTCACCCACTATGAACCTTTTGGCGTGTCGGCGCAGATCATCCCGTGGAATTACCCGCTGGAGATGACGGCGCGGTCGCTGTCGGCCGGGCTTGCCACCGGCAATGCCTGCGTGATCAAGACGCCGGAACTGACCCCGCTCAGCAATTACATCTTCGCCCATGCCGCTGAGGCCGTGGGCCTGCCCAAGGGCGCGGTCAACATCCTGTGCGGCTGGGGGCATCAGGCAGGGGCCGCGCTGTCCGGGCACGCGCGCGTCAATCAGATTGTCTTTACCGGGTCGGTGCAGACCGGCATTGCCATCGCCACGGCGGCGGCGGCCAATGTGGTGCCTTGCGTTCTGGAACTGGGCGGGAAATCCGCGGCGATTGTCCATGATGACGCCGATCTGGAGGCCTTTGAAAATGACATCCGCTGGGGAATTTACTTCAATTCCGGGCAGGTCTGTTCGGCCATGAGCCGCGTCATCGTGCATGAGAGCCGCAAAGATGAAGTGATTGAGCGGGCCGAGGCCGTGGCCAAATCGCTGTCGGTCGGACCGGGGATCGAGCGCCCGGAATATGGCGCGAACATGGGTTCCATGGTGTCCGAGGCGCAGCGGGATCGCGCGGCGGGCATGGTGAGCGATGCAGAGGCCCAAGGCGCGCGCGTGGTGACAGGCGGGCGCAAGATGAATATTCCAGGCGCCTTCCTCGAACCCACGGTGATGGCCGATGTCACGCCGGACATGACCATCGCGCAGGAAGAGGTGTTTGGCCCGGTCCTGTCGGTTCTGTCCTTCAAGGACGAGGCTGAGGCCTACAAGATCGCCAATGGCACGGATTACGGCCTTGTGGGCGGTGTCTTCACCCGCGATCTGGACCGTGCCACGCGCGCGGCGCAGCAGATCCGGGCAGGGCAGGTCTTTGTCAACGAATGGTTCGCAGGCGGGGTGGAGACGCCCTTTGGTGGTTACGGCAAATCGGGCTATGGGCGCGAAAAGGGCCGCGAGGCGCTGTGGAACTACGTACAGACCAAGAACGTGGCCATTTCCGTGCGCCCTTAGAGGACCCTGAGGGATGACGAGCTACACCCTTTACTATTGGCCGATCCCGTTCCGGGGGGAGTTCATCCGCGCGCTTCTTCGGGTGGCGGGGCAAGGCTATGACGAACCGACCCCGGACGAGGTGACGGCGCTGAAGCTGCGCGCGCCAGCGGATCAGCCCGTGCCCTTCATGGGCCCGCCCGTGCTGATTGATCATGAGGCGGACGTGGCGCTATCGCAATTGCCCGCGATCCTGCGCTATGTGGCTGCGCGTCATGGGCTTTTGCCCGATGATGCGGGGCTGGCTGCGTTGACGGACAAGATCATGGCTGATGCCAATGATGTGCTGGATGAGCTGACGCTGTTTGGCGGGCGATCCATGTGGACACTTGGCGAATGGGAAACTTTCGTGGAGGATCGGTTGCCCCGCTGGATGGCAATCTTTGAAGAAACGGCCCGCGCGAGGGGCGTGACGGAGCAGGATGGCTTTCTGACGGGGGAGGCGGCGATGCTTGCCGATCTGGTGGTGGCGGTGCTGTGGGGGGTGATGACGGCCAAGCTGCCTCAGCTGCGCCCGATGCTGGCGCAGCACGCGCCGCGTGTGGCCGGGTTGGCGGCGCGCGTTCTGGATATGCCGCCTCTTGCCGCGCTGCGGGCGGAAAACGATGCCCGGTGGGGCGATCTTTATTGTGGCGGGCAGATCGAGGCGTCGATACGCGATATGCTGGCGCGCCACGGGATATGACCAAAAAGGAGGGCCCGATGGCCGATACGTTCGATGAAGACCTGTTTCTGAAAGGGCTGGCGCAGCGCAAAGGGACACTGGGCGCGGAGTATGTGGAGAAGAACCTGGCGGCGGCGGATGACTTCACCCGCCCGTTTCAGGAGGCGATGACGGCGTGGTGCTGGGGCTTTGGCTGGGGCGATGACGTGATTGAGCCCAAGACGCGGTCGATGATGAACCTCGCCATGATCGGGGCGTTGGGCAAGATGCATGAATGGGAAATCCATTGCCGGGGCGCGCTGAACAATGGTGTCACGAAGGACGAAATCCGCGCGATCATTCATGTTGTGGCGATCTATTGCGGGGTGCCGCAGGGTCTCGAATGCTTCCGTGCGGCCAAGAAGGTTTTCGAGGAACGCGGCATGTGAAAAGGCGTGCCGGGCCATCATTGCCTTCGAAGAGGAGCATCCGGATCGCCCGTTTGCGCGGACCGTTTCGGCCGATTTGCGGGCCGGGCGAGGTACTGAATCAGACATGGGCAAGCGATTCTTGGCGCTGCTGAAATGCGGCAGAAGTAAGACACAAACCGGACGCAATTGCGTCCGGTGACGAGATATCCACAGATTTGGATGGCCCCTAGCGTTGAGAAGCGAAATCCTTAAAAACATGGGATTTTATAGGTGGCTGCGGCGGAAATCAGCCGGTGCGTACCCAAACTGTGTGATTATTACGTCACAACGCGGGCAACAGTGGTGCAAGCCGGGGGGGTTGCGTTGACCTGTCTGTCGATTTCGACCATTCCATGATCAAGCCGTATCTGTGCATTGGTGCGGTGGAACAATCGATATCCTGCTTACTAGGAGGGATAACCTTGAAAAAGCAACTTCTCTGCACCAGCGCAATCGCCCTTGGCGTAGCCGCTGCGCCCGCAGCAGCCCAGGACTGGAACCTGGACTGGGGTGGGTTCTTTAACACGCATGTTGCCATCGGCGACATCAGCGTTGGCAACCCGGCGCTTGGCGCGTTCGACTTCGAAGGTGACGGCGTTGACGTGCACATCACCGGTGAAATCATCTTCACGCCGAGCATCACTCTGGACAACGGCCTGACGTTCGGTATCAACGTTCAGTACGAAGCCCAGAACGCCACAAACGTCGACGAAGCCTACGCATCCATCAGCTCCGACTCGTTCGGTCGCCTGGATGTCGGTGGTGAAAACTCCGCTGGTTACAAGCTGATGACAGGCGCACCTTCCGTGACGTCCATGTTCATCAACTCGCCGTCGACTTCGGCCTTCATCCCGTTCACGGGTGTTGACCTCGGCACAGGCACCACGCCTACGGCAGCAAGCTCCTTGACGGCGCTTCCGTTCCGTCAGGCCGGTCTGTCGTCCTTCATCGAAGTTGCAGGCAACAACGACGTTCCGCGCATCACCTACTACACGCCGGACTTCAACGGTCTGACCGTTGGTGTGTCGTACGCGCCTGATGGCAGCACCAACGCTGGTTCTACCTTCAGCATCAACAAGAACGCGGTTGTTTCCGACATCTTCGACATCGGTATCAACTACTCCGGTTCCTTCGGCACGACCGACGTCACGTTGGCCGCTCGCTGGGGTACAGGTGACACGCAAAGTGTTGCAGTTGGCGCATCCGACCCTGAAGCATGGGGTGTTGGTGCATCCATCACCTTCGGTGCTGTGACGGTTGGCGGTAGCTACACCGAGAACGACAACGACGAAACGATTGCCGGTGCCGCTGCACCTGTTGCCGGTGACTCCGAAGGTTGGAGCTTCGGTGTTGTCTACGACGCACCCGGCCCCTGGGCTTTCGAAGCTCTGACGTACCAGTCCTCCACGGACCGGAACATCGCTGGTGCGGACACTGGTCTCGACATCGATCGTGAAGCCTACAAGATCGGCGCAAGCCGGGATCTTGGGCCGGGCGTCGACTGGGACATCTACCTGGTGTACGAAGAGCGTGACGATGACTCCACTGCGTTCACCGACGTGGAAGGCACTGTCCTCGGTACAGCGATTAACCTGAGCTTCTAAGTTCAATTGATCTGATAGGGCGGCGGAGATTGGTTTCTCCGCCGCTTTTTCTTTGTTAGATACGCCTTAGACAGAGAATCTATGGGCAGCCCGAAATGAAAAAAAATATTGTCTGGCTCGCGTCTTATCCAAAATCCGGCAATACATGGACCCGGATTTTCCTTGCGAACTATCTAGCCAATCTCGATCAGCCGGTTTCCGTGAACCAAATCCATCGGTTCGGCATGGGGGATTCCATGGTCCGGACCTACCGCATGGTCAACGGCGGCAAGGATCCCGATCTAAGCAACTACGACGACACGATCCGGCTGCGCCACAGGGTTTTGGCCGGCATTTCCGGCAATCAGGCCGACGTCAATTTCGTGAAAACGCATAATCTGTACGGCAAAGCCATGGGTATCGATTTGATCCCGCCGCAGATCACCCGCTGTGCGATTTACATCGTGCGCAATCCGTTGGATGTGACCCTGTCTTTCGGTCGACATTTCGGCCAGTCGCCGGAAGAGGCTGTGAAAAGCATGGCTGACTCTGATCACGTCACGTCGCCGGGGCAGAAAAGTGTCTGGCAATTTCTGGGATCGTGGTCTGATCATGTGTCCAGTTGGACAACGAAACACCCGTTTCCGTGCCTGGTCATGCGCTATGAAGATATGCTGAGCAATCCTGAAGAGACCTTTGGCAAGGCGCTGGACACCATCGGCATCCCGGTTGAGAAGGAACGCCTTAAGAAAGCCATCCGGTTTTCCAGTTTTGAAGAAACCGTCAAACAGGAAGACAAGCACGGGTTCAAAGAGGCGTCAAAGAAGGCAGATCGTTTCTTTGCAAAGGGCAAGGCAGGCCAATGGCGCGAGGATTTGTCGCCTGATCTGATCAACAAAACAAAGCGTTGGCACCGCAAGACCATGAAGAAGTTCGGGTATCTTGATGACTGATTTGCGCCGGATTGTCTGGCTCGCGTCATATCCGAAATCGGGAAACACCTGGACCCGGATTTTTCTGGCCAATTACCTTGTGAATGGTGACGCACCGGTCCCCATCAATCAGGCCCATAAGTTCGCCATGGGTGATGCGATTTTGAAAACCTATGACATGGTCGCGGGTCGGCGTGTGGACGCCAGAAACGAGGACCTTGTTCTCAGCCTGCGGGACAAGGTTCTTCGCGGCATCGTTGCGAACGGCGCGCAGGTCAACTTTGTCAAAACCCATAACGCGCGTACAAAGATCAAGGGTAAGGTGCTGATACCAAAGGACTTTACACGATCTTCGGTTTACATCGTTCGCAATCCGCTCGACGTGGTTTTGTCCTATTCAAGGCATTTCGGCCATCCATTGGACCAAGCCAGCGGGATGCTTGCGCAAACCGGAAATTGGATTGCGCCGACAGAACATACGGTGGCCCAGTATCTGGGACGGTGGGATGCCCATGTCACCAGCTGGACAGAGCACAGCGAGTTTCCGCAACTTGTGCTTCGGTATGAAGACTTGCTTGCCGATGCGGAGGCCCAATTCGCGAGATTGCTGGAGCATATCGGCATCCCGGTAGACGATGCGCGGTTGAAAAAAGCGGTGAAATTCTCCAGTTTCAAGGAACTGTCTGGGCAAGAAAGCCGTGGTGGTTTCGAAGAGAAGTCACACCATACGGACGCCTTTTTCAACAAAGGGCAGGCCGGCCAGTGGAAAGACGACCTTGCGCCGGAACTGGTTGAAAAAATTCGCACTGATCACGCTAAGGTCCTGAAAAAATTCGGATATCTCGATGAGTAATCTCAGACGTATCATCTGGCTCGCTTCTTATCCCAAGTCGGGCAATACGTGGATGCGATCGCTTTTGGCGCATTACTTCATGCCCGCCGGCCAGGCGCCTGACATAAACAATTTGCGGCGGTTCACCACGGCGGATGTGCGGCAGGATTTTTTTGACGCAGCCAACGGCGCGCCGTTCAGTTCAAGGAAAGTGGCAGGGTGGTTGCGCGTGCGTCCCAAAGCGCTTGCCCTGATTGCGGGGTCCAAACCCGGCACGCATTTTGTGAAAACCCACTGTCAGGCCGTGCAATATGGCGGGCAGGATCTGATCCCGCCGCAATTGACGGCGGGCGCAATTTACATGCTGCGCAACCCATTTGATCTGGCACCGTCTTTCGCGCGCCATCAGAACAGTGATCTGGACACGGCAATTGACCGGATGATGAACCCCGAGACGATGATGGGGACAGCCACGGGCATTCGTGACGCATTGGGGCGTTGGGATGATCACATTCGAAGCTGGACCGAAGCGCCGGGCCTGCCACGCTATGTCGTGCGGTACGAAGACATGCTGGACAGCGCGCCCAAGACCGTGCGGGGCCTGTTGGAGTTCATGAGTGTCAAACCGGACAGTGCCAAGCTGGCCCGGGCAATCAATTCGACGAGTTTTGACAAGCTCAGAAAGCAGGAAGAGGATCTGGGTTTTACCGAGCGTCCCGACGGGATGAAACGTTTCTTTGCCAAGGGGGAATCCGGCGTCTGGCGTGATGAATTGTCGCCGGAACAGGTCGGGCGCCTGCGGGAGGCGTTTTTGCCCACCTTGGAGAAATGGTACCCCGAACTCCTTGAAGATACAGAAAAATTTTCCAAGTCGGGATAATTCCCGGCGGTTCAGGAGCTGCGCCTTGCGATCGGGGAAGTGGGGTCGTTTCCTGAAAAAGCCCGTCCCCCGAAGCATTGGTCCGTGTTGACGTGTTTCTTGCCTGCCCCGGTGTCACAATACCGGGGCAGGCCGACCTTCGTGAATGGGTCTTCGCGCGGCCGTGGGGGTGCGGCGGCGCAAAGCGGAGGTCAGGCGTCCTGTGCCGCCCGGTTGGCAAGCGTGACGTCGAGGGTCATCCGTTCGCCTTTGCGCAGGATTTCGATTGTAGAGGCAGTATCCGGGGGCGTGCCTGCAACGGCGCGGGTCAGGTCGCGCGCTTCCCTGATCTCGGTGTCGTCGAAGCTGAGCACGATATCCCCTGCCTTCAGCCCGGCTTTCTCGGCCGGTGTGCCCTCCATCACACGTTCGACCTGCGTGCCCTGACCGGCGTCGAGACCAAGAATTTCAGCCACTTCCTCGCTCACTGGCTTGATCTGCACGCCAAGCCAGCCACGGTCGATCTGGCCATCATCCTGAAGGTCTGCGACAATTCTTGAGACAAGGTCGGACGGAACCGCAAAGCCGATGCCGGCATTTGTCCCATTGGGTGAGAAGATGGCCGTGTTGACCCCGATCACTTCGCCCTTGTCATTGAAAAGCGGACCGCCGGAATTGCCTCGATTGATGGCCGCGTCGGTCTGGATGAATTCATCGAAAGGCCCCGCATTGATGTTACGATCCTTGGCCGAGACGATCCCGGTCGTGACGGTGCCGCCAAGGTGGGCCAGGCCGTGGGCCGGCGCGTGCTCCTCTTCGTCGAGGCCCGGGGCGCCTACAGCGTGCAGCGCGGCCGCTCCGTGGGCGTGAGCGTCTTC
>CAYMEC010000022.1:0-46429 GCA_964389425.1 uncultured Roseovarius sp. | reverse complement strand
CTCCCGGTGGTCATAGTTGCGTCTGTGTGCTTGTCTTGGTGCATGTGAAGCTAACGCGCATATGTCGATTTTCCACTGTTGCGGCGCTCTGCGGCTTCACAGCATCGGCATTTCTGACGCGCTGACGTTTGTTTCCACGCCACCAACGATCCCAAGGAAAACCCTGATATTGTCAGCGGGCTGCCCCAGTTGTGCCCGAATGTGGCGCGATACATCACCCTCGACAAAGAGATCGAGAGGTATCGAGTATGGACCGCCTTACCGAAATGGAGGCATTTGCGACCGTTGTAGACCAGGGTGGGTTTACAGATGCAGCGCGCAAGATGGGCATTTCCAAATCAGCTGTATCCAAGCATGTGTCATCCCTTGAGGCGCGTCTTGGCGCACGCCTTCTGAACCGCACAACGCGGCGGGTCAGCCCCACGGAAATCGGACTGGCCTATTATGACCGCGCGCTGCGCGTCCTCAATGACGCGGGCGAAGCGGATGCGCTGGTGAGTTCCATGCAATCCGATCCTTCGGGTCTCCTGCGCATTTCGGTTGCTACGGACTTTGGTGTGAACCATCTGAGCCCCGTTCTGGGTGACTTCCTTGACGAATTTCCGGACATCACCGTGAACATGGTGCTCAACAACCGTTACGTGGAGCTGATCTCAGAAGGGTTTGACATGGCCGTGCGCATCGGGGAGCTGGAAGACAGCACCTTGCGCGCCCGCAAGCTGACCGAGACAACGAAGCGCATGATCGCTTCGCCCAGCTATCTTCAAAGACATGGTCGGCCAATGAAGATCGATGATCTCAATGAACATAAGCTGCTGCACTATTCCAGCCAGGCCAATGGGTCGGTCTGGAAACTGACCGCACCGTCGGGTGAGAAGCGTCAGGTGCGCACCGCCGGGGGACTTTCGGTGAATGACGGGCAATCCTTGCTCAATGCCGCGATCTCCGGTCTCGGCATCGCCTATCTGCCCAGCTTCCTTTACGCGGCGGCGATGAAGGATGGCCTGATTGAGGATGTTATCCCCGATCTGCCGCAGGAAACCCAAGGCATTTACGCGGTCTACCCGCCGGGCCGCTTCACGCAGCCCAAGGTGCGCGCGTTTATCGACTTCCTCGTGAATGCCTTCGCAGAGAAGGGCCCCACCGACTGGTGAGGGTCAACGTCCGGAAAAAATTTGAAAACACCTGGTGCGCGCCCACCAGACAGTCTCCGTCCGCCAGACTTGGCCAACTTTCCCGGCAGTGCGTCCCGTGCTGCCGGGATTTTTCTTTTCTGAACACATCCTGTGCGGGGATAGCCCTTGTCTTTGCGCTCGATGACGTCAGGTTGGAGGTCGAGAAACCAGAATGAAGGACCCCAGCCATGGCAAACCCAAACCTTCTCACGATCTCCGGATCTTTACGCAAAGGCAGCTACAACCGCAAACTTCTTGCCGTGGCGGTGGATGCCTTTGGCGCGGCTGACGTGACAGAGGCGGATTTGAACCTGCCACTGTATGACGGTGATCTGGAGGAAGCGGATGGTATCCCGGAGAGTGTCACGAAACTTGCCGAACAGGTGGCTGGTGCTGATGCAATCCTGATCGCCTCACCCGAATACAACAAAGGCATTCCAGGCGTTTTGAAAAACGCGTTTGACTGGATCAGCCGCGTGCCGGGTGGGGCATTCAACGGCAAACCCTGCGTGGTGATGTCAGCTGCGGCGGGTCGCACGGGCGGTGAGGTTGCCAACTACATGGTCACGGCCTGCCTTCTGGCGCTCGGGCCACGGTTGTTGCCGGGACCCATGGTTTTGGTCGCGGGCGCACATAACGAATTTGATGAGACAGGCAAGATGAGCAACGAAATCTATCTCAAGGCCATCCAAGCCCGCATGGACGCGCTGCGCGCGGCAGCGTCAGAGTAGGCCAAGCTCGGCGTGACCGCCTCGTCCGCCCTGACGGGCGGCCTCCGCGGCGCGAAGGGGGCCGCGCTGCGCGCGAGGCGAGCGTCGCGCGCCTTTGGCGCGTGCTTGGCGTTTCCTTCGGAAACGAACAGACCCTAGAGCCTGTTTGAGACTTCAATGAGATTGCCGTCGGGATCACGGATGTAGATGGACGTGATTGCACCCGTAGCACCGGTGCGGGGCACAGGACCCTCTTCGACTGCAATGCCTTGCTCTGACAGATGGGTTTGCCAGGCCTCCAACGGGTCATCGGACAGTAAACACAGATCGGCACTGCCTGGTGTGGGACGGTGCGCCTTGGGATCAAACTCTGCACCGGATACATGCAGGTTGATCTTCTGCGTACCGAATTTCAGCGCCCAGCGATGTAGACCGTCAGATGGCGTGAACTGCTCTGCCACCATGCCCAGCGCAACCTCGTAAAACGTCACGGTACGCTCAAGATCGGCCACAGTCAGAACAAGGTGATCCAGCGCGCTGATCTTGGGCATCACTGTATCGCCACAACCTTTAATGTGCCGCCTTTCAACTCTTCGGAGAACGGCATAGGCAGGGGGTCTTTGCCCAAACGCGCGCGATAGACCGGCAGGCTTTCAGCGACGCGCATGACGTAGTTTCGGGTTTCCCGGAACGGGATGTGTTCAATCCAATCAACCATATCCGCACCCGGTTTGCGCGGGTCGCCATAGGTTTCCATCCAACTCAGCGGACGACCGGGCCCCGCATTATACCCGGCAGAGACCATGATGATATTGCCGTCAAACCGACGCACCAACTGTGCCAGATATTCAGAGCCCAGCGTTGCGTTATAGCGCCAGTCACTCAACACTTTGGCGCGGCTATGGGCGAGACCAAGATCACGCGCCACATCGCTGGCTGTGCCGGGCATCAGCTGCATCAGCCCTTCCGCCCCTGCCCCGCTTTTGACGCCGAAATCAAATTCACTTTCGCGCCGCGCGATGGCCAGCGCCAGTTCCATCTCCACCGGAAGATCCATCTCCACCATCGGGTGGAGCGCATAGTAAGGTGCCACGATGGTCATCCCGCGTTTGGCAGCAGCCTTGCCGACCATGACCTGAAGATGCGGGCTTTCGAGGTCGTCCAGTGCGGCGCCCAAGAGTTCCAGTTGACCTTCATCCAAAGTGGCAGACAGAGTTACGAAATATTGCTCCGCCCGGCTGAGACGCCCGGCGTTCAGCAGCAGAACCCCAGCTTTGAAAACAGGTGTCTGCGCAAACTCTGCTGAGCGCCAGTCGCCGGCGGGGCGCGCACCACGCAGGCTCTCTTGCGGGGGTTGCCCAGCCTTTTCTGCGGCCAGAAGACCGTAGAAACTAGTTCGGTATTCGCCTCCAAACTCATAGGAAATCTGCGCGGCCTCGGTATCGCCCATGGCTTCCTGCGCTCGGCCCAGCCAATAGCCCGCGCGCCCCAGTGAAATGGGCGAGGCCACAGCGGCGCGGAAACGCTGAAAATGGTCAAGCGCCAGTTCAGGCTGTTCGAGATAGGTCAGCGCAATGTAGCCCGACAACCATTCAAGATCAGAATAGGCAGAGCCGTCGGCCAACTGATGCATGGAGGCCAGATTGTAGGCCAGGTCCGGCTCCCCTTCACGCATCATCTTGCGCGCCAGTGCGCGACGCCAGCCAGACCAGCGCGCGGGCTCACCCAGGCCACCTTCGATCGCGCTTTGACGCAGGATCGTCTCTACGGCGGCCTCATCGCGGTTCGCCTGGATATGTTGGTTGAAGCGCGCGTAAGACAGACCCGGGTCGACGCGTGCGCCCTCAGAAAGCTCATCATCGGTGAACCTTTCACCCTTCTCCACGCGCTGGCGCAACTCCGCGCGGCCTCGGGTGGTGGCATCGACCAAGGGCAACATCAGGTCCACATCACGCAGGCCGCGCCAGAGCGCCATTTGCAGGCGGGCATCGTGATGCTCTTTCAAAAGATCGGCGAAACTGCCCATGAAGGCATTGTGTTCCGCTGTGCTGAGATCCAGCGTGCGCCAAGCCAGAACCAGCGTGGCCTTGGCGTCGCCATCCCGATTGATGCTGGCTTGCGCGGCAGCAAGGCTGAGCGCGCCGACGCCAGAACGGGGCGTGTGGTCTTCGTAGAATGCCAGTATCTGCGTGGGCGTGGCATCCTCTGCCATCATCTCTTCGTTACGGCGCCGCAGTTGATCCAGCCCGGGCCAGACAGTGTGCTCCTTCAAAAAACTCAACACCTCTTCCGGGGTGCCACGTCCGGCGTAGAGGCGCGAATACTCAATCACGGCCTGCGCGGCAGCACCATCGCGCCTTGCGATCTCAGCCGCATCAGACCATCGCCCGGTGGACGCCGCCTGTAGGGCGAGACCCAAGGAGGAGGGTGGCCGTACGGTATCTTCCTGCGACACGGCGGGCACCGCAAGGCTGGTGACCATGGTCAGGGCAAATAATGTGCGAAGAATCATGAGGGCGATGAACTCTCGCTGGTTTGGAGCTACTCCCGAAGGTAGGTGCGCCGGGCGGGGCCGTCCACTCACAACCTTGGCAGAGACACAAATTGGCGCTACATGGGCGGACGTTAAATGTTCGGGTCCAGTACACTGCCAGGTATCTGAGGCCTCCCTGAAACCGCAAAAAAGGAGCGTGTCATGTTCAAGGGATCTTTTCCTGCCCTGGTCACGCCGTTCAAGAACGGCGAACTGGATCTGGATACGCTCAAAAAACTGGTGGAATGGCATATCAGCGAAGGGTCGCACGGGCTCGTTCCAGTGGGCACCACAGGTGAAAGCCCGACGCTCAGCCACGACGAACACGATCTGGTGGTCGAAACGGTGGTGAAGGCCGCTGCGGGTCGTATCCCGGTGATTGCTGGGGCGGGATCAAACAACACCGCCGAATCGGTGCGTCTGGCGCAGCATGCCGAAAGTGCTGGCGCGGATGCGGTCCTTGTGGTGACGCCCTATTACAACAAGCCCACACAAGCCGGGTTGATTGCGCATTTCACGGCCGTGCATGAAGCCTGTGGTTTGCCCATCATCATCTACAACATTCCCGGCCGGTCCGTCGTAGATATGAGCCCGGCAACGATGGGTGAATTGGCCAAGCTGCCGCGCATTGTAGGGGTGAAAGACGCCACGGGCGATCTGGCACGGGTCAGCCACCAACGCATGACCTGCGGCAAGGACTTTGTGCAACTCTCCGGGGAGGATGCCACGGCGCACGGGTTCAACGCTCAGGGCGGCGTGGGCTGCATTTCCGTGACGGCCAATGTCGCACCCAAAATGCTGAGCCAGATGCAGGAGGCGACGCTGGCCAATGATTATGCCACTGCGCTGGAGATTCAGGACCGTTTGATGCCGCTGCACAAGGCGATTTTCACCGAACCCGGTCTGGTGGGCGCAAAATATGCATTGGCCAAGTTGGGCATGTGTGAGGAAGGCGTACGATCACCACTGACGCCGCTGACGAAAGAGACCCGGGCGTTGATGGATGACGCCATGCGCCACGCCGGTCTGATCAACTAAGCGATCATCGCGACATTAAAGACGCGCCTCGGTTAGGTTCGAGGCGCGCTTTCCTTTTCAGCCGATTTTGTCTTGAGTCTTCGTCTCGAAATCCTCTGGCCCATGACGTTCGCGCAACTGCTCATGCGGTTCACCTGACGTGCGGTTGACCATGCGGCCGCGTTTCGTGGCGGGCCGGGCATCGATTTTCTCGGCCCATGCCATGACGTTTTCATACTCATGCACACTGAGGAAGGTCGCCGAGTCACCGTACTGGCGGCCCAGAACCACACCACCATACCAAGGCCAGATCGCCATATCGGCGATGGAATAGTCATCCCCTGCCACAAAAGGTCGGTCGGCCAGAGTACGGTTCAGCACGTCCAACTGGCGTTTGGTTTCCATCGCATAACGATTGATCGGGTATTCGTATTTCTCCGGCGCGTAGGTGTAGAAATGACCAAAGCCCCCACCCAGGAAGGGCGCGCTGCCCATCTGCCACATGAGCCAGTTGAAGACTTCCGTGCGGGCCGGGCCGGAGGCCGGCAGGAAGGCACCGAATTTCTCAGCCAAGTGTACCATGATAGAGCCGCTTTCAAAGACGTTGAGCGGCGCGTCGCCAGTATAATCCACCAAGGCAGGGATCTTGGAATTGGGGTTCACCTCCGTGAAGCCACTGCCGAACTGATCGCCATCGCCAATCTTGATCAGCCAGGCGTCATATTCTGCGTCATGGCCCGCCTCAAGCAGTTCCTCGAACAACATGGTGACTTTCACGCCATTGGGCGTGCCCATGGAATAAAGCTGAAACGCGTGTTCACCTCGCGGTAGGGGGGCATCATGTGTGGCGCCTGCGATGGGACGGTTGGTAGAGGCAAACGTGCCGCCATTGTCCTTGTCCCATGTCCAGACTTTCGGGGGAGTGTAGATTGGATCGCCCATCATGCATTCCTTTGTGCAATTCCTTGCACCAGACATAACCACGACCGTCCTAGTGGCAAGGTGTGGGGCGGTGCAGGCACGCACAGTTTACCCTGCACACAAAAGCAAACCGGCCCGAAGGATACTCCGGGCCGGTTTCAGACAACGGTTTTTCAGTAGACGACGACGCTGCGAATGCTTTCGCCCGCATGCATCATGTCAAATCCCTTGTTGATGTCTTCGAGTTTCAGCGTATGGGTGATCATCGGGTCAATCTCGATCTTCCCCTCCATGTACCAATCCACGATCTGCGGCACATCCGTGCGCCCGCGTGCGCCGCCAAAGGCCGTGCCGCGCCAGACCCGGCCGGTCACCAGTTGGAATGGCCGTGTGGCGATTTCCGCTCCGGCGGGTGCCACACCGATGATGACGCTTTCACCCCATCCCTTGTGGGCACATTCCAATGCATCTCGCATCACCTGCACGTTGCCGGTGGCATCAAAGGAGTAATCCGCGCCACCGCCGGTCAGTTCGACGAGATGATCAACAAGGGAGCCTTTCACATCCGTCGGGTTCACAAAATCTGTCATGCCGAATTGCGTGGCCATGGGGATCCGTCCGGGGTTGAGATCCACGCCCACAATCTGATCGGCCCCTGCCATGCGCAGGCCCTGGATCACGTTGAGGCCAATGCCACCCAAACCGAAGACTACGCAGCGCGAACCGATCTCAACCTTGGCGGTGTTAATCACCGCGCCAATGCCGGTGGTCACGCCGCAACCGATGTAGCAAATCTTGTCAAACGGTGCGTCCTTGCGGACTTTGGCAAGCGCAATCTCCGGCAGCACCGTATGGTTCGAAAACGTCGAACAGCCCATGTAGTGCAGGATGGGCGTTCCATCGAGCATGGAAAACCGGCTGGTGCCGTCGGGCATCACGCCCTGACCTTGGGTGGACCGGATCGCCTGGCAGAGGTTCGTCTTGGGATGCAGGCAGTAATCGCATTCGCGACATTCCGGTGTGTAGAGCGGGATCACGTGGTCTCCCACCTCAAGCGAGGTGACACCGGGGCCCACTTCCACCACGACGCCCGCGCCTTCATGACCAAGGATCGCGGGAAATGCGCCTTCCGGGTCGGCGCCTGAAAGTGTGAAATCATCGGTGTGGCAAAGCCCGGTGGCTTTGATCTCCACCAGAACCTCCCCGGCCTTGGGGCCGTCGAGGTTCACTTCCATAATTTCCATTGGCTTTCCGGCCTCAAGGGCCACGGCGGCTGTGGTGCGCAATTGACTGTCCTCCCTAGTCTTTTGCCGGAGTGTGGGGGAAAGGGTTTGGGTTTTCAATGATGGTGTTGGATCGATTTTGTTTTTCTTGAGTTGGCATTTGTGATGGCGGTCTGGATTTGAGTGGTTTTGGCAAGATGAAACGGGGACTCGACTCGTTGCAGAGGGCGCTTTAGAAAAGAACAAAAATAGAACATTTAACACGCCTTTTCTGCCCGGGTTGTTTCATGTCCACACGCCGTATCCTTTCGGTTTGGTTTCCTCGTCTGGGGGCCGAACGCCTTTTGCGCCGCGATCCTCCGTCTGGGGACGCGCCGTTTGCCGTCGTGCGCGAGACCGGGCAAATGCAGGTGATCTCATCGGTGTCGGAGGCCGCGCAGGCGGCAGGCGTTCATGCGGGTCAACCCCTGCGCGATGCCCATGCCATGTGCGGGACGCTGGTGACGCGGTTGCAAAACCCGCAGGCGGAGGGCGCATTCTTGCGGTCACTGACCCGCTGGGCCGGTCGGTTTTCACCTTGGATCGCGGCAGAGGAACCCGATGCGTTACTTTTGGATATCAGCGGCTGCGCACATCTTTTCGGAGGCGAGGCCGCATTGGTGGAGGAGATGATATCAGCCGCGGCCGGGCTTGGCCTGACGGCGCGCTGCGGTTTGGCGGACACGGTGGGCGCGGCCTGGGCACTGGCGCGGTTTGCCGGGGTGAAGGCGGGCAGCACGCGGTCGGGTGATGCAATTGATCAGGAAGCCCGCGCCACCCGGTCTCGCGCGGCCAAGCGGCGGCATTGGGAACGGGGCGGCGCGGCGCCTGCCTTGACGATGAAGGGGGCAGCGAATCTTCCTTGCATTGCTGCGCCGGGAAAGGCCTATACCGCGCTCTCACCCTTGCCCGTGGCGGCACTGCGCCTTAGCCCGGAGGTTGTGGCAGATCTGGGTCGCGTAGGACTGCATACCGTGGGCAACCTTTTGGGTCAGCCCCGCGCGCCATTGGCCCGGCGCTATGGCAAGGAATTGATCCTGCGGCTTGATCAGGCGGTCGGATCGGCGGCAGAGCCTGTCTCCCCCGCCGCCCCCGCGCCACGCTTTGCCACACGACTGACCTTTCCTGAACCCATTGGGCTGCTAGCAGATGTGGAGGCAGCGCTGGACCTGCTGCTGACACGGCTTTGTCATATGCTGGAAGCCAAGGCGCGCGGTGCGCGGCGGGTACGACTGGAGGCATGGCGCGTGGACCACACCATGCAATGGGTTGAGGCGGGGCTTGCCCGGCCTGCCGATAGACCCGATCGTATTCGCCCCCTGCTGGCCCATCGGCTGGACGAGATCGATGCAGGCTTCGGGATTGAAATGCTGCGGTTGGAAGCCATCCATACAGAGGCGACCAACACCCGCCATGCCACAGGCCATATGACGGCACATCTGGAGACCGCCAGCATGGCCAAGGCACGCCATGAACAAAGCAGCGCGGTGGAAGATCTGATTGGTCGCATCGGCGGGCGACTGGGGATGGAGGCGCTGACACGCCGCCACCCAGTGGAGACCCATATCCCCGAAAAAACCTCCAAAGTCATGGCCGCGGCGTGGTCAGACCCGGCAGAGCACTGGCCCGCCGCCCCCACGCCGCGCCCGCTGCTTCTATGGTCGCCAGAGCCCGTTCACGCGCCCGACGCGCCGCACCCAGCCAGTCGATTCCGCTGGCGCGGCCGCACCCATGACCTGGCAGAGGCCCGCGGCCCAGAACGGGTATCGCCGGAATGGTGGCTCGATGATCCCGATTGGCGCAGCGGCGTGCGTGATTACTGGCAGGTGGTCACGCAAGGGGGCGAGCGGCTTTGGCTCTTCTACGCCCATGGCGGCACGAAAAGCGCAGGCTGGTTTTGTCATGGGCGGTTTGCTTGACGGCCTCGATGACAAATCGTACCCGCCTTTCTTCCTGCCACAAATGCCCGAGGTGCCTTGGAATGCGGCGGGGCAGAGCCCTTCCTACCCTGCTCGCCTTTGACGCCAGAGGGTAAACAGACCCGCCGCCGCACCCAGCGCCACAATGGCACAGACCGGGTCATCACCAACATGCAGACTGCTTACTCAGGCAAAAGGTGGCTGGAGATGCTGTCCTGCATGGCGAAAACGAGCGCGATGAAGATCCTTGAAAGGACGCTCGCGCGGGTGTTTTGCTGCACCATCAGGCAGCCCTCCAAGCGCGGGTCATGTGGCGTTTGCGTCCGTAGCCTTGAATACGGTCAACCGCGAACCCGGCAGCCTGCAATCCGCGCCGAACATCGCCTGCCGCCGTGTAGGTGGCAACCGTCCCGCTTGGGGCGGTTCTGGCAAATACCTGCGTCATTAGTTCAGGTTCCCAAAGCTCCGGATTTTTGGCGGGGGAAAAGCCGTCAAGAAACCACGCGTCCGCCATGCCTTTCCAACTGGGCAGCGTCGTCCGCGCGTCACCTATGACCATGCGAAAGCTGAGGTCATGCAGGTCAAACTCCGGCAAGCGATCCCATTCAGGGGCGAGCGATTGGGCAAGGTTCTGCAATTGAGGGAACGCCATTTGCGCGCGGACCATCTCATCCGCGTCCAAAGGAAACGCCTCAAAACTGGTAAAGTGCAACCGGCCTGTCTGTCCACTCTCCCGCCACAGCGACAGCGCCGCAAGCAGGTTCAAGCCTGTGCCAAATCCCAGTTCGGCAATATGAAACCTATCATGGAACCGTTCGGGCAGATCATTACCCGCCAGAAAAACATGGCGGGTTTCTTCAAGCCCGTTTTCAAGACTGAAATAAGGATCGTCGAAGCGACGAGAGACCGGCACGCCGCCTTCGCGCCAGTCCAGTTCTGGCTGCTCGTCTGTCATGAACCACCTTGATGATCTCGACGCGCACTGCGCCTTGGGATAGGCACGCGACACTGCAAGGAGGCAGGCGGATTGGCAAGCGCTGATGTGACGATTTTGGGGGCCGGAGTTTTTGGCCTATCGATTGCCTGGACGTGTCAGCGTCGCGGTGCATCCGTGCGCGTGATTGATCCCGGCGGGCCCGGCGCGGGCGCCTCTGGTGGGATCGTTGGTGCATTGGCACCCCATGTGCCAGAAAACTGGAATGACAAGAAGGCATTTCAGCTTGAAAGCCTGCTGATGTCAGAGGCGTTCTGGGCCGAGATCGAAACGGCGGGCAAACTGTCTTCCGGGTATGGCCGCATGGGTCGCGTTCAACCTTTGCTGGATGATCGCGCGCTGGAACTTGCGCGCCTCCGAGAAGGCGGCGCGAAGGCACTTTGGCAGGAACATGCCACGTGGCAGGTCACGCAAACCCCGCCCGGCCCGATGACACCGCCCTCGCCCACGGGATGGTATGTACACGACACGCTGTCTGCCCGGTTGCATCCGAGGCAAGCGTGTCAGGCCTTGAGCGCGGCACTGCGCAATGCCGGGGCGGAAGTGCAGACTGATGGAGAACTTTCAGGCAAGGTGATCCATGCCACCGGCGCGATGGGGCTGATTGAGATGTCGAATGCCCTTGACCGACCCATAGGTAACGGGGTGAAAGGACAAGCGGCATTGCTGGATTTTGACGCGCGTGAGGGTCCCCAGCTTTTCGTGAACGGGCTGCATATCGTGCCCCATGAAAATGGCACGACGGCAATTGGGTCGACATCCGAACGCGACTATGACGCGCCTGACACCACGGATGATCAGTTGGATGCTTTGATCGAAACCGCATGCACCGCATTGCCCGGCTTGCAGGGCGCGCGGGTCCTTGAACGCTGGGCAGGCCTACGCCCGCGCAGCCGGTCGCGCGCACCGATATTGGGTGTGCATCCGCTAAGGCAAGGCGAGTTCATCGCCAATGGCGGATTCAAGATTGGATTTGGCATGGCGCCCATGGTGGCTGATGTCATGGCCGACCTTGTTCTCGACGAACGTGACAGGATACCGGATGGGTTCAAGCCAGAGGCGTCATTGTAAGGCCTAGGCCATTCTAGCACTGCACCTCGATCCGGTTCAGAACGGCCGGAATGCGCAAGCCGTTCTCGGTTTCACAAGCCTTGAACCGCTCCGCCACGCCGGCGACGATGGCGGCTGCGTCCTCTTCCGTTCCCTCAAGATCGGCAAAGATCCGGGAGGCAGGGCCGAGAATCAGGGAAAACTCCCCCATCCAATGGGCTGTACCCGGTGGGGTGAGATGCATGGAGACAGGCGTGATCGTCACATTCTCCAGCCCCGCCTTTGCAAACTGTTCACGGGTGTAATCCACGTCCGCCAAGCCCATGGGGCCGGGTGCGTTGGGCGGGGTCGGTTCCACCTCTCCCAACCTGTCAATTGCCACGGCACGTGGCACTGCGAACCACGGGTTTTCCGGGCCGCTGGCCCATGTCATGAACACCATCCGCCCACCGGGTTTCACCGCTCGCGCGATGTTGGCAAATGCTGCGGGCGGGTCGGCAAAGAACATCACGCCGAAGCGAGAGATCACGGCGTCGAACGCGCCATCCTCAAAGGCATGTGTCTGCGCATCGGCGCATAGAAAATCTGCGTTTTGCACGCCGTCCGCCTGCGCTCGCGCTTTCACCAACATCTGTTCTGCAATGTCAGCCCCTGTGGCATGGCCTTGCGCGCCCACAGCTTCTGCCGCGCGAACGGTGCTGAGCCCTGTGCCACAGCCAATATCAAGCACCCTCTCACCGGGCTGAAGCGCCGCGACCTCCAACAGGTGATCCAGCACCGGTGCCAGCGTCGCATCCATCGCCGCATCATTTTCCGACCACGTGAGACCGGGCTTTTTTGACCAGAAATCGGCTTGATCCTGATTGGGGTTTGCCATGTGTCAATCCTCGACCAAGCCAGCCATCTGGCAAAGAAGTTCATACATGATCGACACGCCAAGGAAGGCAGTGCCACCGCTTTCATCGAAAGGCGGAGAAACCTCAACCATATCCGCACCCACGATGTTTACACCCTTGAGTTCACGCACAACCTGAAGCGCCTGGAACGAATTCGGCCCGCCCACCTCTGGCGTGCCGGTACCGGGCGCGAAGGTGGGATCAACGAAATCGATGTCGTAGCTGATATAGGTGTCACCGTCGCCCGCGATCTCTCGTGCTTCGGCCATGACATCTTCGACACCCCGGGCGAAGAATTCCTCGATCAAGATCAGCCGGATCCCCTCGACTGCTGCGAAATCGCGATCCTCGGTGTCATACATCGTGCCACGCAGGCCAATCTGGACCACGCGTTTGGGGTCCAAGAGCCCCTCCTCCACTGCACGGCGGAAAGGTGTCCCGTGCGTGTACATCATGCCGCCGAAATAAGAATGGAAGAGGTCGGTATGGCTATCAAAATGGATCATCCCGACGGGACCTTTCTTGGCCACCGACCGCAGCACGGGGAGCGAGGTCAGGTGATCACCTCCCGCCGTGAGCGGCATGATGCCTGCTTCCATGACTTGATCATAAAACGCCGTGATCCGCGCCATGCTGTCTTCGATATCGGCAGGGTTCGGCCCCACATCCCCTAGATCGGCACAGCGCGCGGCCTCAAAGGGGCGCATACCCGATACCGCATGTTGCGCCCGCATCATTGTAGAGGCATCGCGCAACTGACGCGGCCCGTGGCGGGGCCCGGGACGGTTGGTCGTGCCGCTGTCCCATGGCACGCCGATCAGGCCGATCTGCACATCGTTGAAGCGGTCATGGTCGAACGGCACATGGGGCAGCCTCATGAAGGTTGGCACGCCGGCAAAGCGTGGCAGTTCAAAGCCCGAAACAGGGTGAAAGAAAGTGTCGTTCATGCAAGTTGTTCCAATCGTTTGCGGGATGTAACGGGGCCGTCGCCCTGCGCCTCGATACGGGTGAGAGCGGCGTCCAGTGGCTCATAGGCCGTGGCCATGTGAAAGGCATTGGCGTGGATCAGGGTCTGGGCATCGGCCATCCATGCGACATGGCCTTTCCAGAATAGAAGGTCGCCCCGTTGAAGCGTTGCATCGTCCGGCAGGGTCACCCCCAGCTCTTCCTCCTGCATGTCGGCATCCCCCGGACAGGGGATACCGCAGGCCAGACAAGCCATCTGCACAAGGCCTGAGCAATCTGTGCCAAAGCTGGAATTGCCGCCCCAAAGATAGGGAGTGCCAAGCAGGCTTTCGGCAACGGCAATCGGGTCACTCTCTCGGTGAGAGACTGCCACTAGATGCCCCATGGGCACATAGAAATCGTGGGGGATCGTTCCCCTGGCCCACACCACACGTGCCCAACCGTCCGTTTCGTCCAAAACTTCGAAACGTTCATCAAAAGACAAGGGTGTGATCCGTCCCATCGTCTTGAGACCCGGTGACGATTTTGCGTAAGTCCGCGCAACACTTACTTTGTGGGTCAGTTTTTGTGTTGGGGTGGTGTTGATCTCACTGCAATCAATCCAACCAACATATCCGTCCCGTTCTGCATATCCAAAGAGCCAACCATCTTGCAAATCCAGTACAACAAATGGTTCGCCACGCACCATTTGACGATCCCGGCTGCCCTTGGGCGCATCCCTTAAATCTGAGATACCCACACCGATGGCATGGCGCTCACCTTCGACAAAACGCTCTGCATCTACCTGCCCCTTAAGATGCGCTGCCGCGACCCGACCGTTGAAAGCAATGCGCCGACGGTCCATCAAAAGCCCAACACCTCTGGCAGCGCCTCCAGCAAGGCGCGCGCGCCCATGCCCACCCCGCCCTTTGGGCGCGCTGGCTGGTTTGATGCAGACCAGCAGTAGATGTCGAAATGAGCGTATCTCACGTCACCTGCAAATCGACGCAGAAAGAGCGCGGCGGTGATTGCACCGGCAAATCCCCCTTTGGGCGCGTTGTCGAGATCGGCAATGCCCGGCTCGATCAACGCTTCATAAGGTTTGTGCAGCGGCAACCGCCAGACGGGATCGCCGACACGCTCTGATGCGTCCTCCAGCGCCCGCGCAAAGCCCGTGTCGTCGCTGAAAAACGGCGCCAGATCCGCTCCAACGGCCACCCGGGCCGCGCCGGTGAGTGTGGCCATGGAAACCATAAGGTCCGGCTCATCCTCCGCGCCAAACGCCATCGCGTCGGCCAGCACGAGACGCCCCTCAGCGTCGGTATTGTTGATCTCCACCGTCTTGCCGTTTCGCGCGGTCAGAATATCGCCCGGACGATAAGAGTTACCTGACACCGAATTCTCCACCGCCGGGATCAGCACGCGCAGCTGCACCTGAAGGCCCAGCGCCATGATCATATGCGCAAGCCCCAGAACCGTGGCCGCACCGCCCATATCCTTCTTCATCAACCCCATGGACCCGCCGGGTTTGAGGTTGAGCCCGCCTGTGTCAAAGCACACGCCTTTGCCCACCAGCGTCAGTTTCGGCCCTTTGCCACCCCACCGGATATCCATCAGACGGGGCGCTTGATCAGCCGCACGTCCCACCGTGTGGATCATTGGGAAATTCTGGTCCAGCAGCGCCTTGCCCCGGATCACGGTGATCTCCGCGCCGTGCGTCTGCGCAAGGTCAGACGCGGCCGCCTCCAGATCCGCAGGGCCCATGTCAAAGGCGGGCGTGTTGATCAGATCGCGGGTCAGGCATTCGCCTGCGGCAATTGCTTCTAGCCTCACAGCATCAAGACCATCCGGGGCGACCAAACGCGCCTTTGCGCCCGATTGTTCTCGGTAGCGCGAAAACCCATAGCTGGACAACAACCAGCCAAGCGCTTCATTGGCCTGCGCGTCCTCTGCCAATCCTTCAAACCGGTAGTCCCCTTCCGGCAGCGCCTTGGCGACCGTGGCCAGATGAAACCGCCCCCGCGCCCGAGCGTCCGCATCGCCATACCCGGCCAGAACCGCCTCGATCGCACCGTCTTCAGAGGGCACCAACAAGTGCGACCCTAATCCGGCTTTGAACCCGGTAGATTTTACCCAGGCGACAACGCGCCCGGGCTGGGTTTCGAGGAACGTATCCAACCCCCCTTGTTCGATCACGTGGACCGGGATTGCACTGGAAGGGCTATCAGAAAATTTGGGGGGCATTGAGGCCTCAGACATGATGTTTCAACCATAAGCCTAAGCCCTCATGTCAGCCAAGAAAAGGAGCGGGTGTCAGATTTCCTGCATGTCCCAGACCTCAGTAAGAGAGCTTTCGCCAACACGCATCAAGCGAGCCAGCGTGGCAGCAACGGCCACTGGATCGCCCTTTTCCACGCATGCCTTCACATCCCGCGCGACCTTGGCCAACACGGTAATGCCCAGTTGGTCGGCAATGGCACCCAGACCACGCGCGTTCTTGCGCAGGTCATCCCAATCGCCGGCGCGATAGCTTTTGTCGATATGGGTCAGTCGCGCGGCCATTTCTTCCAGCGCGCGGCACACCACATCTTCGGCCGCATGCTGACCCAATTGTGCATAAAGATCATTCAACCGATCGCTGTCCAGCATGACGCTTTCACGCTGCGGCAAAGATGTAACGTAGTCCACGACTCACCCCGAATAAACGCACCCCCCAGTGCATTCAGGCAATATCGGTTTACTTGGTTTTCAAATGGTTGCGGCGGAAGGGGAATCTTCGCGCAATTGTCTGAAAACTTGGCTCAAAGGGTGGCAGAGAGCGCAGCTTGACGCTTGGATTCACGCATTTTGGCTTCCCTTTTGCGCTGAGCGCCATAAAAGGCCGCTACGCGTGCACTTGGGATGGGCAGGACATGACGGAAATCTTCGCATTGGCAGCGGACAATTTGATGTCGCCCATCGTGCTCAGCTTTGCGCTGGGATTGGCAGCATCGCTCGCAAAATCTGATCTGTCCTTTCCGGAAGCCGCGGCAAAAGCCATCTCGCTTTATCTGCTCTTTGCCATCGGTTTCAAAGGTGGGGTCAGCGTCGCCGATCACGGGGTGGATGTGACACTGGGCCTGTCGCTTTTGGCCGGCATGGTGCTATCGGCCGCAATCCCGTTCATCGCCTTTGGTCTGCTGCGCCTTATGTCCGGCATGGACCGGTTGAACGCTGCCGCCGTGGCAGGGCATTACGGCTCCATCTCCATCGTCACTTTCGTGGCCGCCACATCGGTGCTTGAGGGTCGCGGTATTCCGTCGGAAGGGTACATGGTCGCCGTGGCCGCCGCAATGGAAGCCCCTGCGATCCTGTCTGCACTTTGGCTTGTGACGCGCGGCGAAAAGGGTGGTCGCATGGACAGCCAGCTTTGGCGGGAAATCCTGCTCAACGGGTCCATCGTGCTTTTGGTAGGGGCATTCTTCATCGGTTGGATCACCGGCGAAGAGGGTTTGCAGGAAATCGACAGCTTTATCGTGGCACCGTTCAAGGGCGTGCTGTGTCTCTTCCTTCTCGACATGGGTCTGGTCGCCGGACGCGGGATGCAGCGCGGGCGCAAGGCCTTGGGTTTGGGCAGCATTGCGTTCGGCATTACCATGCCCGTGGTGGGCAGTCTTCTGGGGTTGGCATCAGCCTTGGCATTAGGACTGTCCACCGGTGGGGCGCTACTTCTGATGACGCTGTCGGCGTCAGCCAGCTACATCGCGGTTCCCGCAGCCATGCGCGTGGCCCTGCCAGAGGCGAACCCGTCGATCTATTTGACCTTGTCGCTGGGGGTCACCTTCCCGTTTAATCTGACAATCGGGATCCCGCTGTATCTGACGCTGGCCCAGGCGATGACAGGAGGCTGACATGCAAACACATGACGCAAAACGCGTGGAAATCACTATTGAACGCGCCATGCAGTCCCGCCTGACGCAAGCTCTGCAAGATGCAGGCGTGACGGGCTACACGATCCTGCCGGTTTACGGGGGCTCAGGCCGCTCCGGCGAATGGGAACGCTCAGGCGATGTGACCCGCGGGTCCGGGATGGTACAGGTCGTCTGCATGATCCGACCCGAACGGTTGGACGACCTTCTGGACGCGGCCTTTGCTGTTGTGGAAAAACATATCGGCGTGGTCACAGTGGTGGATTGTCAGGTTCTGCGAGCCGAACGGTTCTGACAGAATGTAAGGGTTCGGTTAACCTTTCCCTAACCAAGCCTGTGTTTTGTGATCGGCATGGAATGGGTCGATGTAAAACTGAAATCCGAATTGGCGGATGCCGCGCGGATGCTTGCGCAGGAACGCGGTGTGACCGTCAGCCAATTGCTGCGCGACCTCGTCACGCGCGAAATCAACATGACGCATCGGGCGCGTCCGACCGAGACGGCGCAGAAGCAGATGGTTCAATCGCTCAAGGATCGTTTGCTGCCCGACTTCACACAAGCCAAGTCATGGTCTGACCTGACAGCGCGGCTCAAGATACGTGGCTATTGCCTCATAGCCGCCGGTGGGGGCCTCGCACTGCATAGTCGCGACAATGGCAGACGCGTCTGCAAAGCGTCGGAGCTTGGGTTCGCGTATCGGCAGCTGATCAAACAGATGGGGGAGGCCTTTCCCGGCCATCCACATGCTTGGGTAGCGCAACGCGTGCTTTCTCAACCAGTCGTTCCCGGGCAGCGGGACCACAAAGGAAAAGAGGGCACCAATCGGCACCCTCCTGTCAAAGACATCACTGATGATTTCGACGTGATCGAGCCGTTCTAGGCCGGCTCCAATCCTTTCTTCAGCACCCGGTTGCCCAGTGTCTCCGCGATCTGTACGGCATTGAGGGCCGCGCCCTTCCGCAGGTTGTCAGACACGCACCACAGGTTCAGCCCGTTTTCAATCGTGCTGTCCTGACGGATGCGGCTGATAAAAGTCGCGTAATCGCCGACGCATTCAATCGGCGTGACGTAGCCACCGGCCTCACGCTTGTCGATCACCATGATGCCCGGTGCCTCGCGCAGGATATCGCGGGCCTCATCTTCGTCGAGGAAGTCCTCGAATTCGATGTTTACGGCCTCAGAATGCCCCACGAACACCGGTACGCGCACGCAAGTGGCGGTGACCTTGATAGACGGGTCCACGATCTTCTTCGTTTCCGCCACCATCTTCCACTCTTCCTTGGTGGAGCCGTCTTCCATGAACGTGTCGATATGGGGGATCACGTTGCAGGCGATCTGCTTTTGGAACTTCTTGGGCTACACCTCGGACGTCGGGTTGTAGACGGCCTTGGTCTGATCCCAAAGCTCATCCATTCCGTCTTTGCCCGCGCCGGACACCGACTGATAGGTCGACACGACCACGCGTTTGATCTTCGCGCGGTCATGCAGCGGCTTGAGCGCGACAACCATCTGCGCCGTGGAACAGTTGGGGTTCGCGATAATGTTCTTCTTGGCATAACCCTCTACCGCCTCGGGGTTCACCTCCGGAACCACCAACGGCACGTCCGGGTCATAGCGGTAAAGCGAGGAGTTATCGATCACCACGCATCCCGCAGCCGCGGCCTTGGGTGCATATTGCTTGGTCGCATCCGATCCAATGGCGAAAAGCGCGATGTCCCAACCCGTGAAATCAAACGTGTCGATATCTTTCGTCGTCAGTGTCTTGTCGCCAAACGTGACTTCCGTGCCCAAAGAGCGACGAGAGGCCAGTGCGGCAAGCTCATCCACAGGAAACTGGCGCTCGGCCAGAATGTTCAGCATTTCGCGGCCCACATTGCCCGTGGCACCGGCGACGACGACTTTATATCCCATTTTAGATTCTCCGATTTTGGGACGTTCCCGGGCGCGTCATACTCCCATACCCCTTGCGGGGAAAGGGGTTATGTCAGGTCGTAGCGTCGCGGCTGAAAAGGTAGATGACGCAGCCTGCCAGCAAAGCGAAACCGAACATGGCAAAGATCGTGGCATAGGCTGCGGCTGCGCCGGAACTGGCCGCGACCCCGGCGTGCAGCGGCCCTGATACGAATTGCAAAAGGCCCACACCGCCAATCCCGAAAAGGTTCATCAGCGTCACGCCTCGTCCTGCAAGTGCCGCCGGAAAGAACGCGCGGGCATGGGCGATGATCACAGGAAAGGTTGCACCGAAGAATCCAAGTGCTGCGCAGAGTGCAATCGCGAGGATCACGCCACCTTGGACAGATGCTGCCAACCCCAGGATCGCCACGGCACAAATCAGGTTGCCAAAGAAGATCACCCATTTGCGCGTGCCAAGGATCCGATCCAGCGGGCCATAAAAGAAGGTGCCAAGGATCATCGCGACACCCATGGCGAGCGTCGCCTGCCCCACTTGGCCAGTCGTAAGTCCGTGCATGTCGATCAGGTACGGCCCCATCCAGAGCCCGCGTATCGCTGCCGCTGGGGCATAGGCGACGATCATCAGCGGGATGATCGCCCAAAGCGCGGGCATCTTCAGCAAGCTGAGCAAAGAACCGCCCGCCTCTTCCGTAACCGCCTCTGGGTCCTTGACGGTCAGTTGAATACCGATGGCAACGGCGGCCGATATGACAGCAAGGCCAACGAGGCTTGCACGCCATCCGAGCCATTCTGTCGCCAGCGCCATTGGGTAGGAGGCCACCAGATTGCCAAGGGATCCAACGCCCAGCATCAAGGCCGCCAGCGTCGCGAAGCGAGCGGGTGGGTATTCCCGGGCGAATATGAAGTAGGACGCCATCAGAACCGGCGAACAGCCTACGCCAATCAGCATCATGGCAATATTGATCTGAAGGGGCCCGGTGGCCATGGCGAAAAGCAACGCCCCACCGCCGCCGCCGATCAACAATAAGACAGATGCGGTCCGTTTTGGCCCGATGCGATCAAGCGCCCAGCCCACCGGGATCTGCATCGCGGCGAAGGTGATGAACCAAAGACCCGAGGCAAAGGCCAGATCATCCGCCGTTGCCCCTACATCCTGCGCCAGAACATCCGTTAAAACCGCCAGAAAAGCACGGAAGAACTGGCTCAGCACGTATGCGAGGCACAGGACGACAAGACCTAACCGCATGCCGGTTCCAGATCCGCCGCGCGATCCACGTCGCGCAGTTCATCGAGCAAGGCGATGCGCGAGCAGGGCAACCCGGCCATCGTATCGGCAAGCGCGTGTTCCGTGGACCATCTCACATCTCGGAACAAAGACGGCGGAATACGTCCGGTTCGTTTCAATCCAACCAACCAGTACCCCCCATCAGGCGCTGGCCCAAACACGGCCTCATTGCGGCCCAGCGCACCAAAGGCCCGCGCAATGTGGGCGCGGGTGATACCGGGAATATCCGCCCCTATGATGCACACCGGACCGTGCGGCAGGCCGCGCATCAACCGCCCCATTCGCACGCCAAGATCCCCCCGTCCTTGCGGGACACGCGTCAGATGCGCAGGCCAGGGATGCAACATCCCATCTCGATCCGGCGCGACGGCCAGAACTGTCTGCCAGCGCGGATCGTGGACCCGACGCAGAAGGCCCGCCACCTGATGGCGAAACCACCAAGCAGCAGCCGTCATGCCGATGTCGCGACCCAGCCGTGTTTTTACCTGACCGGCGCATGGTCGTTTCACCATGATGACCAATCTGGCCCGGCTCAAAGACTACGTTCCATCATCTGGTGGGGGATACCCGCGTCGTCAAATTCGTCCCCATAGGCCGTGAAACCGAGTGAGTCATAGAATCCAAGCGCATGGGTCTGTGCCCCTAGCACGGCGCGGGTCGCGCCAAGCGACGTCAGATGCTCAAGACAGGCTTCAATGAGCGCTTTCCCAAGCCCTGTCCCGCGTTGATCCGACAGCACGCAGACGCGGCCAATCTTGCCCTTGTTACCGTCGATCAGGATACGCGCACACCCCACGGATCGACCATCGCGCTGCGCCAGAATGTGATGGGCCTTATCATCCATACCGTCGCGCTCGTCTTCTTCCGACACATCCTGTTCCACCATGAAGACCACGCGGCGCAGTTCCAGACAGGCGGCGATGTCGTCGGTTGGGCCGATCAAAAGCGTCATGCGAAGTAAGTCTTCAGGATACGAGTGTAGATGGATTTGAGCGTGTGGATCTGCGCGATTTCCACCCGTTCATCAACCTGATGCATAGTTTGCCCCACAAGGCCGAATTCCACCACCGGGCAATGATCCTTGACGAACCGGGCATCTGACGTGCCGCCAGAGGTGGACAGCACCGGGGTCACACCGGTCTCTGCCTCCACCGCGCGTGCCACAAGATCGGAAAGCGGGCCGGGCGGGGTCAGAAAACTTTCGCCAGAGACTTTCGCGCGCATGTCTGTTTCAACGCTGAACTCGTCCGCGATCTGATCCAGATGAGTTTGCAGCCATTCGGTCAGGCCTGCGCCGGTATGCGCATCATTGAATCTAATATTGACCGTCGCGCGGCAGGTCGCCGGGATCACATTGGTCGTGTCATTTCCCGTTTCAACGCTGACCACGGCCAGGGTTGAGGGATCAAAGTGATCCGTGCCGTCATCCAGGACATGGGACGACAACCGATCCACCAGCCGCGCCATCGCGGGCAACGGATTCTTGGCACGGTGAGGATAGGCCGAATGACCCTGCACGCCTGTCACCGTGATCCACGCCGACAGCGATCCGCGTCGGCCGATCTTTATCATCTCGCCCATTGTCGTCGGGCATGTAGGCTCCCCCACGAGACAGGCATCGACGGCCTCATCATTGGCCTTCATCCAATCCAGCAGAGCCACGGTGCCATCCAACGCGTCGCCTTCTTCATCCCCGGTGATGGCCAAAACGACCGATCCGTCCGGCGGGGGTGTGTCTGTCACAAAATCCACCGCTGCTGCCGCAAAGGCCGCTACGCCCGATTTCATGTCCGTGGCCCCGCGCCCCCAGATCATGCCATCGCGAATATCCGCGCCGAATGGCGGTACGGTCCATGCGGCCTCATCGCCCACGGGCACCACGTCCGTGTGGCCGTTGAACCCGAATCGGCGCGCAGCGGTCTTTTCCCCCCAACGCGCAAAAAGGTTGGCCACGTCGCCCCGATCCACCCGCGTGCAGGCAAAGCCCGCCTCGCTCAAAAGTGCCTCTAGCACCCCGAGCGCGCCACCCTCTTCCGGTGTCACCGACGGGCAGCGGATCAGATCAACCGTCAGAGCGGCAGGATCAACGGGTTTCGACATAAGACACGCCTTTTTGCATCGGTCACACCGCCCTACACGAATAATGGCCCGCGGTGAATAAGTCTTAACAAGACCGCCCAATTCTGTTAACAAAATCAATAATAACAGACCCGAGGCAGGGCAATCGCGGCCACAAAGGCCGCCAATCGAGCGGGTAACGGAAACCCAAATACCATCGGCAGCCGCCGATACGATTGCGCTTTGACCTCGGCAAAAAACGAGGTGGGCTAGAATGGTTGCTGGTGTCGAGCTGCCAATTGATCGTTTTGCGACGGACGAAGAGATGGCCGAAACCATCTTCGGCGACAGCGTCCAGATCGTCAGTGCCAACTATACGGGCGACCGTGACAGTTCCGGCATCTACACCAATGGCAACACCATTGCTCCCGGCGTCGTGCCCGGTGACACGGGCGTCATGTTCTCCACCGGGGATCTGCGCGGCTTTACCAATAACAACGCCGCGCAATCCAACCTCAACACCGGGACAACGACGAATTCCAGCGGCCCCAACAACGTGGCTGAATTCAACGCCGCAGCCGGGGACAACACGTTTGATGCATCCTACCTTGATGTGACTTTCATCCCTGATGGCAACCAGATGACGATGCAGTTTGTCTTCGCATCAGAGGAGTATCCCGAATTCACAAACTCCGCCTTTCAGGATTTCGTCGGCGTCTGGGTCAATGGGGAACTGGTGGATCTTGCCCTCGGCAACGGGGATGTGGATCCCGGCAACCTGAATGCAGATTCCAATGGCAACCTGTTTCAGGACAACACCGGCGATCAGCTGAACACCGAAATGGACGGTGTCACTGTGACCCTGACGCTGGTTATGAACGTCAATGCAGGGGTAGAAAACACGATCCGGATCGGTATCGCGGACGTTTCCGACAACGCCTATGATTCCACCCTCCTGATCGCGGCGGATTCCGTCCAAACCGCGCTGATCGCCATTGACGACGATCTGACCATTGCACCGGACGCCACCAAGACCTTCGATGTCCTTGGCAACGACACCAACGCGACAGGTGGCACGCTCTTCATCACCCATATCAACGGACAGGTGGTCAACGGAACCAACCCGATCCTTTTGCCATCCGGTCAGCAGATCGTGGTCAACCCCGACGGCACCATCACCATTGAGAACGACAGCGACGAAGAAACGCTGACGTTCACCTACCAGGTCGAAAGCACGACAGGCGAAAGCGCCACCGCTTTTGTGAACCTGACCTCCGTGCCCTGCTTCGTGGCGGAGACCATGATTCTGACCGACAAAGGCGAACGCGCGGTTGAGGATCTGTCGGTGGGTGACATGGTGATTACCAAGGATCGCGGGCCCCAACCCATTCGCTGGATCGGCCAGCGCCGGGTCGAGGCCGTGGGCGACTTTGCGCCCATCTGGATAAAGGCCGACACGTTCGGGTCGCATTCCGATATCGCCATCTCTCCGTTGCACCGCGTCCTGATCAAGGATGTTCTGGCTGAACTTCTTTTCGGAGCACCCGAAGTGCTGATCGCCGCCAAAGACCTTGTGAACGGACGGACCGTGCGGCAAGTGGAAGGTGGGTTCGTCGATTATTTCCATCTGCTTTTTGACCAGCATGAGGTGATCTACTCCGCCGGGCTTGAAACCGAAAGTTTCTTGCCGGGGCCGCAGGTTCTTCATTCCTTTGAGGCAGAAATGGTCGCCGAGATACGGGCAATTTTTCCCGAACTGGAGCCTGAAACGGGCACAGGCTACAGCGCCTCCGTGCGTCCGATGCTCAAACGGTTTGAGGCGCAGATTCTGTCTCAGAACTGGGCCGCCTGACCATGAGTTGGATTGGCGCCTGCACCCGTCACAATGGCTGGTTTCATAAGCCCGATGCCGATCACGTGGCAGCGGATCCGTCCAATCCGTTGGTGGAACTTTTGCCCCGAGGCACATTGATGGTCGAGGCGCGGCTATCCTCGGAGGATCGCCCACAAACCCTGCTGGCGTTTGAGCGATGTTTCCCTTGGCCGGGACAGTTTTCCTTGCAAGTTCTTCCGGGCGGCAGCGTGGTGCTGATTGAGGCCCAAGGCCAAGATCTTGAAAGCGCGGTCCTGCCTTGCCCCTACGTAGACCGCACCGATGTGGTGCGGCTATCCTACAGTTGGGACGCTGTTGCCGGATTTGCCCGGCTTGCGATTGAGCGGCCGGAACCCGACAGCCTGCATATGGTCGACCTCAAGGCTCCGCGCCCGATGATCCTGACCGATTTGCGCGATCTGATGACACGACCGCACCTGCACGACATCGACGCCAACGTGATGCAGATCGGGCTGAGCGATAGTATTGAGACCGTCGGCCCCAACCCCGGCCTCCTGCCGCAAACCCCGATCCTAACCGATCAGGGAGAGAGGTATATTCACACCCTCAAGCGCGGCGATCTGGTGGTGACCGATGCAGGCGATCTGGTGCCTGTCCTTCATGTTGTGCGGCGGCAGGTTCCGGGCCATGGCGCATTCCGGCCCGTGTGCTTGCGTGCCGGGTATTTCGGCCTGAAACGGAACCTCACCCTGTCAGCAGATCAGCGCATCGTCATGCATGGCACGGATGTGGAATACATGTTCGGGCATGAGGCGGCGTCTGTACCCGCGCGCCACCTGATCAACGACGTCTCGGCGATGTATGTGGACGGACCAGACACCCTGTCTCTCTACCAGATCGTGCTGCCAAACCACGAGGCCATTATCGCCTCAGGCTGTCCGGTGGAGAGCCTCTATATCGGTCGTATCCGCCGCCGCGCGGAAAAACTATCCGCAAGTGTTCTGTCGCATATTGACCGCTCGCTCTTGCCCGAACACGCACGTCCTGTCTGGCCGGTTTTGAAACCCTTTGAGGCGATCACGCTTGCCAGTTCGCGGGCGGCCTGAACCGATGAGGCGTAAGCAGAAAGCGCTTTGGTGGTCATTTGACCTGCATATCGCCCCTTGGAAAAATCTCCGTTTGTGTCTCTTTCCCATGGAGTGAACACCAACCTGGTACTGAGATATTCCAGCCTATTGCAGACCAAATTTTCGTCTTATGTCGTGCGCCGCAGGAGCTAATGAGGGTCTCAAGTCTCCATCCTGGTGCCTGTGCCAAGTGACAACATTGATACCGTTCAGGTCGGACGGCAAAGATGGCCATTCGTCGCTATTTACCACAAGCAGGACTTTTTCCAGACCTAATCGGCCCATGAAAAGACCTGCTTCAAAAATCACGTTATCCCGAGGCTCAAAAACGGATTGCCCCTTAATTTCGGTCCAGTCATCGGGCGTAATGCAAAAGATCGCGTAGTCGAACTTGCGAAGCGCTTCGTTCAAACTGGCAAGGATGTTGTCACCGGGTTGAAAAACCCCCTGGTTCCAAGGAGTAATGTCTGCTTCATTTCTCAATTGAAACTGAAGCTCACTTGCTATGTCCAATCCAAATGAAGAGGAGCCAACAAACACCCTTGGGCGAACCTTCGTCACTTGTTCCACCGGCTTTTTCTTTTCGATTTTGGTTGCGGAATACAGCGCAATCCTCTTTTGAAGCATTGTTACTATCGCATCAGCAGACCTCGACTGAGTGGCGAAATCAAACTCTTGAAATTGTGGGTTTCTGTTGCACTCAATGACATAGAGCTCATCTCCCGCCTGTATAATGTCAACACCGCTAATGTCTTGCTCCATGTAGGTTGCGATTTTTACGGCAAAGTCGATCACGTCTTCTCGATTTGGGCCTTGGTAATTCAAAAAGGTTGCGCCCTGCGACGCATTTCCGACATGGCTTTTGCCATCTGCCGGACGTTTTTCAACGCAACCCAATCCCACGCCGTCAACGACCATAACCCGATACTCACGGTCTTTCCGTAGTTCTTGTTGTACCAGTGTTCCGTAGCCGTAGTGTTCGGTTTTTTGGGCCAAGGAGGCGACATGGTTGATGAGAGACACTTTGTCTTTGCACGCTTCGACGCCCTCGCCGAATGCACCGTGCGACGGTTTTGCAACAACGGGGAACCTGGTAGCAGGATCAATTCCATCAGGACCAGAAACCACTTGCGTATCTGGTTGGTGAAACTTGGCCTCACGTCGAATAATGCTCTCAACTTTTGATGTCGGGCGACCAAAAGATGCAAGCGGATCTGAGATAACAAGTTTCGGGTTTGCTCTTTCAGAAAACTCTGCGAAGTCTAAAATCGGCTCTATGAAATCTCGTGTTCGTCGGATCAACAGAGCATCAATATCCTCGACACTAACCAGTTCCCCGGACATATCTTTGAAACGGGCGAAAGCGTTGTTTTGGTGAATCCCATATGACAATTTTCGGGGGTCTGACAACAAAAGCTCTCCTCCGACAGCTTTCATTGCCCTTTGAATTTGGCTGGTTTCGTACCCAAGCTCCGCAACTTTTGTGAATCCTGCCAAATGGCTGCTAACAAGGGCTACTTTCATCTAGAGTTTTGTCCCGAGCGTGAACATCAAGCTCACGATTGATGAAAAACAGACAAAAATAAATGTTTAATTGCACGCAGGTGGACGAGAGTCACGGCGAGACAATTATGGTCCCGAAGTACTTGGCGCTAACGATTTACCTCTCGGTCAACACAAACTGAAGGGAATGCTATTCCTCATAATACGGCGTCACCTGCGCGACGATCACTGCGTTTTCATCCAGTGCGCGCTGCATCAAAGCACGCTCCTCATCAGAGATATCGTGGCCCTCAGCCTCCCGCTCCGCCAGCGTACCGTAGCCCGACACATCCAAAGGTGCAGTGTCGGCCTGCTTCAGGATCGCAACCGTCTCCCGCACCGCTTCGGCCTCATCCACGCCGCTGGCATAGACCATCAGCGCCGCACCCGTCGCCCCATCGGGCAGGCCGTCACCTTCCTTGCGACCAATCTCCACCAGCAGGGTGAAGACCTCCTGTTTGCGCTTGGATTTGGCCATCAGCGGAGATCAGTCACGCAAAAGCTCATTGATGCCGGTTTTGGAGCGGGTCTTTTCATCCACCCGCTTCACGATGACGGCGCAATAAAGGCTGATGTCGTTCTTCGTGGGCATGGAGCCTGCGACGACCACGGAATAGGGTGGCACCTCACCATAGGTGACCTCGCCCGTCTCCCGATCCACGATCTTGGTGGATTTGCCAATGAACACGCCCATGCCCAGCACAGACCCTTCGCGTACAATGCATCCTTCGACCACCTCGGACCGCGCACCGATGAAGCAGTTGTCTTCAATAATGGTCGGACCCGCCTGCATCGGCTCCAGAACGCCGCCAATGCCCACACCACCCGACAGATGCACGTTCTTGCCGATTTGCGCGCAGGATCCAACTGTGGCCCAAGTGTCCACCATGGTGCCTTCATCCACGTAGGCTCCGAGGTTCACAAACGACGGCATCAGCACCACACCCGGCGCGATGAACGCCGATTTGCGCACCACGCAGTTTGGCACGGCCCGAAAGCCCGCCGCCTGCCACTGGTTCGCGCCCCATCCTTTGAACTTGCTGTCGACCTTGTCCCACCAGCCGCCGCCCTGCGGCCCACCATCCTGTGGTTCCATATCCTTGATGCGGAAGCCCAGCAGCACCGCCTTCTTGGCCCACTGGTTGACATGCCAGTCGCCATTGTCCAACCGCTCCGCCACGCGCAGCGATCCACTGTCCAGCGCATTCAGAGTATCCTCAATCGCCTCACGCGTTTCCCCCGTGGTGGCGGAAGTGATCGTGTCACGGGCATCCCATGCGGCCTCGATCGCGGTTTCAAGCTGTGCGTTGGACATGGTCTCACTCCTGTTCATTTGCTGGGGCAGATACAGGGAGATGGCACAATCATCAATCACTCAGATGATGGATTCAAATCAAACCGTGTCCCGGCTTTTCTCTGCGCGCAGTGTCCTGAGTTGTTCTTCGTGCAGAGTTTTCAAAATCCTTTTGCGCCTGATGCGACGCCACAGCGAATAGGGCACTACGATCGCCAGTGTCAGACCGAGTGATATGAACAGGCACGCCATGAACAACAGGTTCGTAAAGGCGTACAGACCCGTGAAGGACCCCATGAACCACAGCAATGACAGAATGAGGGAGTGCGATCCGTCATCCTTGAGGCTTGCAGTTTCCTGCGCGGAATGCGCGGCAATGTCAGACACCGAAAGCAGAGACCAATTTTTGGCAAAAATTTTCCTGAGGGTCTATCGCCGAAGGCACAGTCCCGCAAGAGACGGCGCGCGCGTCACGCAATAGGATCAGGCGCAATATTGCCCCCGCAGATCAGGACCGCGACGCGTTCGTCCTGGTCCGGCTGGTAGGCCCCAGAGGTCAGTGCCGCCAAAGCCGCCGCGCCCGCGGGCTCCACCAATTGCCGTGTGTCACGCCAAAGCATCGCCTGTGCTGCGGCAATAGCATCGTCGCTGACAAGCAGACTCTGCACATCCTGCCCTTCGACGAAGCCAAAACAAATCTCTCCGATGCGCCGCGCGCCCAAAGCGTTCGCGGCGATGCCTGAGGGTTGTATATCGATCGGCTCGCCAGCCGCCCGCGCGGCATGCAGCGTGTTGCAGGTCTCCGACTCCACGGCCACAACCTTGCGCCGTCCCTGCAGCCAGCCCAGCGCCCCGGCGATCAACCCGCCGCCGCCCACAGCGATCAGCACCGTGTCGGCCTCCAGCCCCTGTTCTTCCCATTCGAGCATGAAGCTGCCTTGCCCCGTCACAGTCGCGTCTGCATCATATGCGTGGATCTGCATCGCACCCGTTTCAGCTTCATAAATCTGCGCGGCCTCAAGGGCGTTGGCATAGGCCCCCTGTACCACGATCAGATCCGCACCCGTGCGTTCGATCAGCGCAATCTTCGCGGGCCCTGCGATCTCAGGCACAAAGATCCGCGCCTTGTGCCCCAATTGCCGCGCGGCATGGGCCACCGCCGCACCGTGATTGCCTCCGGAGGCGGCGACCACGCCAGCCTCAGGCACGGCCCGGGACAAGAGCGTGTTGAACGCGCCACGTACCTTGAAACTGCCCGTATGCTGCATCTGTTCCAGCTTCACCGCGACGGGATAGTCCAGCCCGCTGATGTGCAATTTCATCACTGGCGTCCGGCGCACGTAAGGCGCAATCCGATCCCGCGCAGATTTGATTTCCGTTTGCCAATCCACCGCCGCACTCCTTCTGGTCAAGCCCGTGCGAAACCTATACGCCTGTCGGGCCAGACCCAAGATCAGAAAGGCCGCTCCATGAAAGACGATCGCGTCAGCCGTTTCCCCGATGCCCATTCCGACCGCGCTGCGGCCCAGCAGGTGCCCGACACGCCGCAAACCCGTGCGCCTGCGTATCGTCTGGCCTTTGCCGATGAAGACTTCATGTGCCGAGAGGAATTGCGGCCCGTACGGTTGCAGCTGGAACTGCTGAAGCCCGAGATCATCATGAAGGAACGCGGTATTGAAAGCACCGTGGTTCTGTTCGGCGGTGCACGCATTCCCGAGCCATCCAAGAAGGATGAGGCTCGTACCGAAACACTGGCGGGCCTGTCGAAATACTATGACGAGGCGCGCAAATTCGCCGAGACCGTAACCAAGAAATCCATGGAAAGCTACGGCCGCAAACATGTGGTCGTTACCGGCGGTGGCCCCGGTGTGATGGAGGCGGGCAATCGCGGCGCGATGGATGCGGGCGGATCTTCCATCGGGCTCAACATCGTGCTGCCTTTTGAACAGGCTCCCAACGACTACGTCACGCCAGAACTGTGCTTCAACTTTCACTATTTCGCGATCCGCAAGATGCATTTCCTGATGCGCGCCGAGGCGATTTGTTGCTTCCCCGGCGGGTTCGGAACGCTGGATGAACTTTTTGAGGCGCTCACGCTGATCCAGACCAATCGCATGGATCCCGTACCCTTCCTCCTCTTTGGGGAAGAATTCTGGCGCTCCATCATCAACTGGGACGCGCTATCGGAGGCCGGCACGATCTCTGCCGAAGACCTTGATCTGTTCCGGTTCGTTGAAACGGCGGACGAGGCTATGGCGATCCTTGAGGCGTCCCTCAGCAAAGAAGAATGATCCACGAGGCCTACGCCCCACGGGCCGTGTCCTTTCTCGGGGTGTGGTCGTTTCCGGGGCTCGACCTGAAGGCCTATGGTCTGAGCGCAGAGGATCGGCCCGTCACTGATGTGATGGAAAAGATTGGTCGGGGCTTTGTCCATGGGGATGTGCTGTCCAGTGTGAATGCGCTTGGGGATAGCAACGGCCTGGGCTTCGCGATAATCCATCCCGGCACGGAAGGCCTTTCAATCCCCGTTCACTGGTGGACGCAAGGCTCTGTCCTATGTCAGCAGTTCTTTCGCCAGCTACACGGCGCGGATGTACCCCTCAACATGACGGAACGGCCTTCAATAGGCTGCGTCTGGGAACTGGGGATTATCGCGGAGGAGACCCGCATCTGGCGTGACACAATGATGAGCGATGCACCCGACAAAGGCGCATACCTGGCCAGATGCGTCGACAAAAAAGCGGTCTAAACCTTGGACGCAATCCACCAGACATTGCCGCACGGATCAATAATACCCGCCATTCTGTCACCATGTGGTCGAAGGTTCGGTTCCATGCAAGATTTGGCCCCGGCCTCAAGCGCAGCGACATAGACCGCATCGGCATCTTGAACCAGAACGTGCATGCGCGAAACAGCCGCGACCAACTCATCACTGCTTTGGTTCATCATGATGACAGTATCGCCAATCATTAGCCGCGCGTGCTGCACGCGCCCATCATCATAACGATCCATTTTGATCAATTCCGCGCCAAACACCCGTTTCGCGAAGTCGATCAACTGATCAGGATCATCCACCGTGAAATAGGGCGTGACGGTGCCATAGTCGTCTGACCGCGCCGTCACCATCCGCGTTCAAGCCCCTTCAAATTCGCAAATCGTGTGGACATCCATTCCCATGCCCTCAAGTTTCTTGCGCCCGCCCAGTTCCGGCAGATCCACGATGAAGGCGCAGCTCACGATCTCTCCGCCCAGACGTTCGATCAGCTTGATCCCCGCCTCCGCTGTGCCACCCGTAGCCAGCAGATCATCAACCACGAGGATCTTCTCCCCTGGCGTGATCGCATCCTCATGCAGTTCCATTTCCGCACTGCCATATTCCAGTTCATAGGTTTGGGAAATCACCTTGCCCGGCAGTTTGCCCGCCTTGCGCACGGGCACGAATCCCACCGACAGCTGATGCGCCACCGCACCGCCCAGAATAAACCCCCGCGCCTCAAGCCCGACCACCTTGTCGATGTTCTGATCCGCGTACGGGTGCAGCAGTTGATCCACTGCCATGCGCAAGCCACGCGGGTCGGCAAAAAGCGTGGTCACATCCCGGAACAGGATCCCCTCGTGGGGGAAATCGGGAATAGTGCGGATGTAGTCTTCGACTTTGCGGGTTTTCAGCATCCTGGCCTCAAAATCTGTGAAATCGCCGAGTGTGTTTGGCCGATCCGGGCATGTCTTGCAAGGAATGGCTCACGCTTGTCGCCGGATCAGCGCCGTCATGACCCCCATGCCGATTAAAGCGGCACCACCGGCCCGGGTGAACCATGTGATAACGCGCGGGCGCCGGATGGTCTGGCGTAATCTGTCTGCCAGCAGCGCGTAAGTCAGCGCGTTTGCCGTCGCGATGCCCACGAAAGTGGCGATCAGAATTGCGAACTGCGGTAACAAAGGCTGCCCAACGACAACGAACTGCGGAACGAAGGCAATGAAGAAGGCGATGGATTTGGGGTTTAGCGCCGTAACGGCCGCCGCGTGCCAAAAGACCCCGCCGCCGGTGACAGATTGCGCGCCCATCGCCTCCAACCCTTCGGACGGTGGCCTGCGCAGCAATTTCACACCCAGATAGATCAGATAAGCCGCGCCCACCCATTTCAGCACGGTAAAGAGCGTGGCCGAGGCCAGCACCAGGGCACCGAGGCCTGCCAGCGACAGGCTCATGGCGATGAAATCACCCAACGCCACGCCGGAGGCCGAGGCCACGGCGACGCGCCTGCCTTGGCTCAGCGCATAGCTCAGCACCAACAGAACGGTGGGTCCGGGGATCAGAACAAGCGCGGTGGAGGCGGCGGCGAAAGCAAACCACAGATCAAAAGACATGTCTAACCCTACGCCCCCAGAACCCGACCGGCCACTGCATCCAGCTTGGATACCAGCGCCGGATCCCGTTTGTCAGGAGCGGTCAGAATGGCAAATTCCAGCGCGCTGTCACAGCCATGTGGGCAGGGCGCCCGCTCTGCGCCGAGCAACGCGGGCAACCCGGCCACCATCTGGCGCGCCTTGTCGGCATTGCCTGTCAGCGTTGCGATGATTTGGGTCACATCGACCTCCCCATGATCCGGATGCCAACTGTCATAATCAGTGACCATCGCAACCGAGGCGTAACACAGCTCCGCCTCCCGCGCGAGCTTGGCTTCCGGCATATTGGTCATGCCAATGACGTCACAACCCCAAACTTCCCGATACATCTTGGATTCCGCCAGCGTGGAAAACTGCGGGCCTTCCATGGCCAGATACGTGCCGCCCTCATGCACCGTCACGCCCGCGTCTTTGGCCGCCGTGGCACAAGCCTCGCTCAAACGTGGGCAAGTAGGGTGGGCAACAGACACATGGGCCACGCAGCCGGGGCCAAAAAAGCTCTTCTCTCGGGCAAAGGTGCGGTCAATGAATTGATCTACAATGACAAAATCGCCCGGCGCCATCTGTTCACGGAAAGACCCGCAGGCGGAAACAGAGATGACATCCGTCACCCCGATGCGTTTTAAGGCATCAATATTGGCACGATACGGCACAGAGGTCGGCGTCTGCACATGCCCCCGCCCGTGGCGTGGCAGAAAGGCAATCTCAACACCGCCCAGTCGCCCAGTCAGGATCTGGTCCGAGGCCGCGCCCCATGGTGTCTCAACCGAAGCCCACTCCGCGCCCACCAGCCCCTCGATGTCATAGACACCGGAGCCACCGATCACACCGATCTTCGTCTCTGCCATTCCTTGCCTCTCTCACTGATCAGCAAAAGTGTTACGCAAGCATAGCCGAGAAGAAAATCAAAAAGGGGTTAACCGGCCGAACCCAAGGTAATCAGATCGCGGTCGCGCAGCAAAGATGTGATCACCTTGCCCTCTGACGTGTCCTTGATGCCGTAGCCGTAACCGCGCACACGGTGCTTCCACTCACGCTCCGACACGGCCATTTGGCGTTCGCGCATGACCAGATCGCGGACCCAATCAAGATCTTTCCCATCCATCGTTTCGAACCCTTCTACAATTCTTGTCCTGCGAAAGGGATATTCAGGGCTCGTGGCAACAATTGTGCTGAAATGAGGCAGGCCAAAGGTCTCTTTGGGACAGGTCAGAAAGATTCTATGCCTGCGACGGGACGTTCACAGGCTTCCCGGAAACGCTCCTATGGAGCGTTCCGCCCGAGGACGATCGGAGTTCTTTAGCCAGAAAAAAAGCCGAGTTTGCTTGCTTTTTCTGGCCAAAAGTATCCCGGGGGGAGCGGCGAAGCCTATGGCTTCGACGAGGGGGGCTGGCCCCCCATCCTGCCTTACATTCCGGCGCGGGCTTCGATTTCGCGCCTTGGTTTGCGTTCGCGTTCGGTTTCGGATTTGAGCTGCCCGCAAGCGGCCATTATGTCTTCCCCACGCGGTGTGCGGATGGGGCTGGCGTATCCAGCCTTGTAAATGATGTCGGCGAAGCGCTCGATGCGTTCCCAATCGGACCTCTCATGGGGCGCGCCGGGCCATTCGTTGAAGGGGATCAGGTTGATCTTGGCCGGGATGCCCTTGATCAGGTCGACCAAACGGCGCGCATCTTCGTCGCTGTCATTGACGTCCTTCAGCATCACATATTCAAACGTGATCCGCTCGGAGTTGGACGCTTTGGGATAGGCGCGCAGGGCATCAAGCAACGTCGCGATGTTCCATTTGCGATTGATCGGCACCAGATGGTCGCGCACCTCATCGGTCGTCGCGTGAAAGCTCACCGCCAGCATGCAACCGATCTCTTCCGCGGTGCGCGCGATCTCTGGCACCACACCCGAGGTCGACAGCGTGATGCGGCGACGCGAAAGGCTGATCCCTTCGCCATCCATCGCGATCTGCATCGCGTCGCGGACATTCTCGAAATTGTAAAGCGGTTCGCCCATGCCCATCAGAACAATGTTGCTGAGCAACCTGGGCCGTTCGCCCGATCCTTCGCCCTGTTTCGGCCATTCACCCAGATCGTCGCGCGCCATCATGATCTGGCCCACGATCTCCCCAGCCGTCAGGTTGCGCACCAGTTTCTGAGTGCCCGTATGACAGAAAGAACAGGTCAGCGTACAACCCACCTGACTGGAAATGCACAGCGTGCCACGGTCAGTTTCGGGGATGTAGACCACCTCCACCTCATGCCCGCCTGCAATCCGCACCAGATACTTGCGCGTACCGTCGGCGGAAACCTGGCGCGTCACCATCTCCGGGATGTCGATGACAAACTTCTCCGCCAGTTCCGCGCGGTAGGCTTTGCTAAGATTGGTCATCTGCGCGAAGTCCCGCACGCCCCATTGATAAATCCACTGCCAGATCTGGTTGCAGCGCATCTTGGCCTGCTTTTCCGGCGTGCCATGGGCGATCAGCGCGTCGCGAAGCGCGGGCCGGGTCAGGCCCACAAGGTTCACCGGCCCCTCCGGCAGTTTCCGGGGGATCGTCAGAACGTCCTGCGTTACAGGTGCGGGTTTCGTCATCGCTGCGCTGTTCTTTTGGCTAGAATGCGGCACATATAGTCGATCTGATCGAAAACCCAAACCCAAGTTTCAGAGGATCACAGGGCATAGACCTTTTTGACACTCGGTCGTGCTTCCGTATTGGACGCAACGCGCGCCACGTTCGGAAATTCCGCAACTGTCGGGTGGGCGGCTTCGGGATCAAACCAGGTACTCAACATGTAAAGATGGACATCAGCCGCGCTAAACCTGTCGCCCAGAACCCAGTCTCGATCTTCCAATTGATCATCGACCAGTTGCCAGACATCCCGCAACCGTCGCGCCGCGCGGGTCCTGGCGCTGTCGATGCAGGCGGCGTTTTCGACAAACCGCTCAGGATAGTAATGCTGCTGAAAGGCCGTCTGCACCGTGTTCGAAAAATAAACCAGCGTTTGCAGAAAGAGCGCTCGGCCAGGGTCAGCGGGCGCAGGGCCAAGCCCCGCGTCCGGGTAGGCGTCCGTCAGGTAGATCGCAATCGCGGAGGCCTCATGCATAGACCAATCCCCCCGGATGAGCACAGGCACCCATCCGTTGGGGTTCAGCCTCAGGTGTTCGTCGCTCCGCGCTTCCCCCTTTTCGATACTGGTCTCGATCAGCTGATACGCCACGCCGACCTCTTCCAACAGAACCCGCGTGCCCATGGCTGCGCTGTCATCGGCGTAAAACAGTTGGTAGGTCATGACGCATCCCGCTTTGCCATCTTGGCCACCGGTCCATGGCACGGGCAGCCCACCAGATGGTCGTTCACCATCCCCACGGCCTGCATGAAGGCGTAGACAATGGTGGGTCCGCAGAATTTGAAGCCGCGCGTCTTGAGGTCCTTAGAAATGGCCTGCGACAGCTCTGTTTGCGCAGGCACCTGGTTCAGGCTGTCCCAATGATTCTGAATGGGCGAGCCCCCGACATAGTCCCACAGGTAGCGATCAAAGCCCTGTTCCTGTTCTATCACCTGCCAGGCTCGGGCGTTGCCGATCGTGGCCTCAATCTTGCCTCGGTGGCGGATGATACCCGGGTCGGCAAGGCATCGCTGAACCTCTGCCTCGCCCCACTGGGCGATAATGTTGGGATCGAACTCCGCGAAGGCACGGCGAAAATTCTCCCGCTTCTTCAGGATCGTGATCCAGCTTAGCCCCGCCTGAAACCCATCTAGGATCAACTTTTCCCAAAGCGCACGACTGTCATATTCAGGCACGCCCCATTCGGTGTCGTGGTATTCGACATAAATAGGCTCAAGCCCGACCCAGCCGCATCGTTCCCCCATCCCATACCTCCGGATGCATTCAATTTTACACTTGAGGATTCTTTAACGCCCAGCCGTCACCCTGTGAAGGCAGTGCCATCATGGCGAACACACGGACCAGAATTCAGCGTTGGGATTGGAGATCGCAATGGCGCGAACAAAGGCGGATTGGGCTGACGTACCGGCCGGACATGAAAGCCCTTTGAATTATGCGGTCATGTCGCGGGACAAGGCGACCATCCAGATGGTGGACGAAGCACTGGATGCGGGTCGTGTCATGCTGGCCTATCAAGCGGTCGTGCCGTCGCGCAATACAGGCCAACCGGCCTTTTACGAAGGTTTGGTGCGCGTTCTGGACGAAAACAAGCGCATTTTGCCCGCCCGAGATTTCATCGATGCCGTAGAGTCAACGGAAGTGGGCCGCAAGATCGATTGCATGTCGCTCAAGCGCGGGCTGAAGGAAATGCGCAAACATCAGGATCTGCGTCTGTCCATCAACATGTCCGCGCGCTCCATTGGCTACGGCAGATGGAGCTACATTCTGGAAAAGAACATCCGAGAAGACCCGACTCTGGCCGAACGCCTGATCCTGGAGATTACGGAAAGTTCCGCCATCCTGGTGCCAGAACTTGTCGTCAATTTTATGAATAAACTTCAAAAGAAGGGCATCAGCTTTGCGCTGGATGACTTCGGATCCGGCTACACGTCGTTCCAGTATCTCAAGAACTTTTACTTCGACATTCTGAAAATCGATGGTCAGTTCATCCGCGGCATTGCCACGGACCCGGACAATCAGATCATCGCGCGCGCCATGACCAACCTTGCCCGCGACTTTGATATGGTGTCGGTCGCGGAAAGCGTGGAAACAGCCGAAGATGCGAAATTCCTGCAACACATAGAGATGGATTGCCTTCAGGGCTACTTCTACGGTGCGCCCACCGTGCGGCCCGCCTGGTCTCAATCCTCCGATAAGCGCGAAACAGCCTAAGCAAGAGCTATGCAACGCCTTCTTTCGAAGTGTCATAGAGTCTCGTTGCCCGCAGGCTGGGGTTAAGATAAGACCCAACTCAATCGAGGGGGGTGCGCCGATCCTGTGACGAAGGCCTGCGTTCGTAGCCTGTCGCGCCAGTGTGTCCTCCATCATGCAAATTTTCCTTTTGGAGGGTTCCCTATGACGAATGTAGTAATTGCCTCTGCCGCACGGACAGCCGTTGGGTCGTTTGGCGGTTCGTTGGCAACCACGCCGGCCCATGACCTGGGCGCGGCCGTGTTGGAAGCCGTGGTCGAACGCGCAGGCGTCGACAAAGGCGAGGTGTCCGAGACAATCATGGGGCAGGTTCTGACCGCAGCCCAGGGCCAGAACCCGGCACGGCAGGCGCATATCAATGCAGGGCTGCCGGTTGAATCCGCTGCTTGGGGGATCAATCAGGTCTGTGGGTCCGGCCTGCGCGCCGTAGCACTTGGCGCGCAGCATATCCAATTGGGCGATGCATCCATTGTTGCGGCTGGCGGGCAGGAAAACATGTCTCTCAGCACACATGCCGCGCATCTGCGGGCTGGTCACAAGATGGGTGATGTGAAGTACATTGACACAATGATCCGTGACGGTCTGTGGGATGCCTTCAACGGCTACCACATGGGCCAAACGGCCGAAAACGTGGCCGACCAGTGGCAGATCACCCGCGAAATGCAGGATGAATTCGCCGTGGCCAGCCAGAACAAGGCGGAAGCCGCGCAAAATGCTGGCAAGTTCGCCGATGAAATCGCGGCCTTCACCGTGAAGACTCGCAAAGGCGATATCGTGGTCGACAGGGATGAATACATCCGCCACGGCGCCACAATGGACGCTATGACCAAGCTGCGCCCGGCCTTCACCAAGGACGGATCCGTGACTGCGGCCAACGCCTCGGGCATCAATGACGGCGCGGCGGCAACCTTGCTGATGAGCGCCGAAGAGGCCGAAAAGCGTGGGATCGAACCGCTTGCGCGCATCGCAAGCTACGCGACGGCCGGTCTTGATCCGTCGATCATGGGTGTGGGTCCGATCCATGCCAGCCGCAAGGCGTTGGAAAAGGCCGGGTGGTCCGTGAGCGATCTTGATCTTGTCGAGGCCAATGAGGCCTTCGCCGCCCAGGCTTGTGCGGTGAACAAGGACATGGGCTGGGATCCGGAAATCGTGAACGTGAATGGTGGTGCCATTGCCATCGGTCACCCGATCGGTGCCTCCGGTTGCCGTGTGCTGAACACGCTTTTGTTTGAAATGAAACGCCGGGATGCGAAAAAGGGTCTTGCCACGCTCTGCATCGGTGGCGGCATGGGTGTTGCCATGTGCATCGAGCGGTGACGATTTAACGCGAGGGGGCTTCGCCCTCTCCCACTCCCCCAGGAGATGTTCAGCAAAAAAAAGAAAGGCTGACCTGGGTCCATGGAAAGTATCAAAGGAGAAGACAGATGGGACGAGTTGCACTTGTAACCGGCGGGAGCCGGGGGATTGGCGAAGCCATTTCGAAGGACTTGCAAGCAAAGGGCTACACCGTTGCCGCCACCTATGCCGGCAATGATGAAGCCGCCGCCAAGTTCACCGATGAGACAGGTATCAAGACCTACAAATGGAACGTGGGCGACTATGAAAGTTCCGCCGCGGGCATTGCGCAGGTGGAGGCCGATCTGGGCCCCATCGAGGTCGTCGTCGCCAACGCGGGCATCACCCGCGATGCACCGTTCCACAAGATGACGCCAGAACAGTGGCATCAAGTAATCGACACCAACCTCACAGGCGTGTTCAACACCGTCCACCCCGTCTGGCCGGGCATGCGGGAGCGCAAGTTTGGCCGCGTGATCGTGATCAGCTCCATCAACGGGCAGAAGGGTCAGTTCGGCCAGGTCAACTACGCCGCCACCAAGGCCGGTGATTTGGGCATCGTGAAATCCTTGGCTCAGGAAGGTGCCCGCGCAGGCATCACCGCCAACGCCATCTGCCCCGGTTACATCGGGACCGAGATGGTCCGCGCGATCCCCGAAGAGGTTCTCAATTCCAAGATCATCCCACAGATCCCCGCAGGGCGTCTGGGCGAACCCGAAGAGATCGCGCGCTGCGTGAGCTTCCTTGCCTCTGACGACGCAGGCTTCATCAACGGATCCACAATCTCAGCAAACGGCGCACAATTCTTCGTGTGAACCCATAGGACAATCAAAAAAAGGGCCGCGACATTCGCGGCCCTTTTTCTTTGCTCGGGTGACTTGCAACGATCATCCAGAGCGGGAAGAACGGGTAACCCAGCGGAAGAAATCCTTCATCGCCTCTGCGCGGGCTTCATGGGCGGCGCGATAGGCATCACGGGTGCGGGCGTTTGGGGCTGTCTCAATCATCTCTTAGCCTTTCGATGAGCGTTTTCTTGTCTGAACCTAATATGACGCGTCGAATACGTTATCACAAACGAGACTTTCTTCCGCTTCACTTAAGTGATATTTAAGTGAACATGTCAGATCGCCTTCCCCCTCTTACTGCTTTGCGCGCCTTTGATGCCGCCGCGCGGCATATGTCGTTTCAAAACGCTGCCAACGAACTGAACGTCACGCCAGCTGCCCTGTCGTTTCAGATCAAATCCCTTGAAGCGCATCTTGGCGCGCCTCTGTTTCGCCGGCTCAATCGCGCCGTGGAACTGACGGAAGCAGGCCGCGCCCTCGCCCCCGGCGCTAAGGATGGGTTTGAGGCACTGGCCGCAGCGTGGCGGCAGGCGTCACGTATCAACGATCAATCGTCGTTGACCGTGACAGCAGGCCCCGCCTTCACCGCCACATGGCTGGCCCCACGGCTCTTCAGCTTTGCTCAGGCCCACCCGGAAATTGAACTCAGGCTCACGGCCAACCTTGCCGTCGTTGATCTGACACGGTCCGAGGTTGATGTGGCGATCCGGTTTGGCTACGGCCCCGATCCAGAGGAATTGTATTCAGAGCCGTTCCTGAACGATTGGGTCACTCCCGTCATGTCGCCAGAGCTGGCCGCAAAGTATCCCGGTCTCGACGGATTGCAGAATATCCCGTTGATCCATGCCCAGGACATTACCTTCCTGGATCCGCCCGCCGATTGGCCCGCTTGGTTCCGGGCCGTGGGCTTGCCCGACAGGGATTGGACAGGACAGCAATATTCTCAGGCCGATCACGCCATTGACGCGGCTCTGTCAGGCGCTGGCGCCGTCATGGCCCGGATCAGTTTTGCAGGGCGATTCTTGCGTGACGGGCGGCTTGTAGCCCCCTTCCGGCCCGCGCTGGACACCATCGCGCATTACCGATTTGTATGTGTGAAGGGCATGGAAAGCCTGCCCAATATTCGTGCGTTTCGGGAATGGTTGTTTGAACAGGTGGCGGTCACGGCACGACATGAAGAGGATCATGACATCCTTGACCCGCGCGATTTGCCGGGCTGACGGCAGTGCGTTGAGAATAGAAGAGCGGAGCAAACCGCCCCTCATTTCCTCGAAAGAGAAACCTTTGAGCGCAGGGGGTTATCCCAAGCGGCAGAGCGTCATGCGTGAACTGAAAGGCGCGTGATCTCTTCTTTGACGCGGAGTTTCTGTTTCTTGAGTTCGGCGATCTCATAGTCGGTGGACCCGAGCGCGCGTTGCGCTTCGTCGACCTTGTCCGAGAGGGTTTGATGTTTTCTGTGCAGTTCCTCAAGGTGTGAACCCAAGCTCATTGGCAGTCTCCTTTTGTCTATTCCACTCCATTATCAATACGAGGATTGCACCATAGAATGGCTTTCGAGTCACGCTGCAGGCGCAACATGTAGCGCAAACACTGCTTCATGTTTTCGGCAAATGATTATGAAAAAGGTAGCTTGGCCCCGTCCCAAAGGACGGAAGCCATTGAAGATGTGTAGCTTTCGCGATCCTCGTCATGGGCCAGGCCTTCGTGCAAAATTTTTGGGCTAAAGAGGCGAAAAGCAGCACGGCCGCCCTTTTTCCCGCGCAAGAGCATCATGCGAGGCGGTTTGTTTCGGCGCGGTGCCAGAGGGAGGCATTCAAGACTGCCTAATCGGACCTGAAATTCCGACAAAAGCTCCGGGAGACGGTCCACTCGGTAGATGAAAGTCACCGTGCCGCCGGGGGCGACGCGTTTGGCGGCCTGGCTCACCCAGTCTGCAAGCGGCGTTTCTTGCCCCAGCGCGCGCTCTTTTCCCGCGTTGCCGGACGCTGTGGAATGTCGGCGGTCAAAATAGGGTGGATTCGCGATGACGTGATCGAACTGGCGGGCCTTGAGCGCTTCGGGCATCTGCATCAGATCACCGCTCAGCACTTCAAATGCAATGTCATTCTGAGCGCCATTGCGTCGGGCCAACGCGGCATAGTCATCCTGTACCTCAAGGCCCACCACTTTTAACCCGGGAACCCGCCGGGCCACACATAAGGCCGCCGTTCCAACACCACAGCCCAGATCCAGCAGGGTTTGACCGGCTTTGGCCTCGACACTTGCCGCCAAAAGCACCGGGTCAACGCCTGCGCGGTAGCCTGATTTGGGTTGCAACAGACTGAGACTGCCTCCCAGAAAATCATCCTGGGTTAGGCCCCGATTAAGGCTGCTCATCCACCTCGATCCCATTGTCGGTCAGCGTCGTCACGGCATCCTCATAATCGTCATCCGCAACCATGATTCTACGGGGAAAAATCCCGATCCCGCCTTCCAGAACGCTCATATTTACGTCCAACTCGAAGCACTCTATACCTTCGCCGTCCAGCAGGGCCTTGGCGAAGGCAATTGATGCAAGGTCGGTTGTTCGCAAAAGCTGTTTCATGGGCTAAGTGGTAGAAAGATCAGACGCGGTTGTCGAGGTGTGAGAGCCGCGTGAATGCAGGGCAAGATGATGTTGGATCGCGCAACGACGAAACCGCACGAGGAACTGGCACGGCACTTGGCGGCGCCGCTTGAACAGGTGAATGTCCTGATCCGGGAACGGATGGCATCTGAACACGCCCCGCGCATTCCGGAAGTGACAGCGCATCTGGTGGAGGCGGGCGGCAAACGCCTGCGCCCCATGCTGACGCTTGCGTCGGCCGATCTGTGCGGATACGGCGGGCCTTACAATGTCCATCTGGCCGCGACGGTAGAGTTCATTCATACGGCGACGCTCTTGCACGATGATGTGGTCGACGAAAGCCAGCAGCGTCGCGGGCGCCCTACGGCCAACCTGCTATGGGACAATAAATCCAGCGTGTTGGTAGGCGACTACCTTTTCGCCCGCGCCTTCCAATTGATGGTGGAAACCGGATCGCTGCGGGTGCTTGATATTCTGTCGAATGCGTCGGCCACCATTGCGGAAGGCGAAGTATTGCAGCTTAGTGCGGCGCGCAATCTGGCAACGGATGAAAGCGTGTATCTGCAAGTTGTCCGCGGCAAGACGGCTGCGCTTTTCTCCGCCGCGACCGAAGTGGGCGGCGTGATCGCGGAACAATCCGACGACTTGGTCCGCGCGCTCTTTGACTACGGGGATGCGCTTGGCATTGCGTTCCAGATCGCCGATGACCTGCTCGACTATCAGGGTGACAGCAGATCAACGGGCAAGAATGTCGGCGATGATTTTCGCGAACGCAAACTGACCCTGCCGGTGATCAAGGCCGTGGCTGGGGCAAGCGCGGATGAACGCAAATTCTGGGAACGCACAATCGAAAAGGGTGACCAGCGTGAAGGTGATCTGGACGAGGCGCTGGAGATCCTGGCCCGTCACGATGCGCTGGAACGAACGCGCGTGGACGCGGTGGCTTGGGCAGAGAAATCCAAGGCGGCAATGTCACGATTGCCCGAACATGACGTGCGGCAGATGCTGCTTGACCTGGCCGATTACGTGGTCGCGCGTTTGACCTGAATTGATCGCCGCACCCGACCCATGGGTGCCCAATTTTTTCCCAAAAAATTGCCGCCAACGTTGGCGGCGAATTTTCTAAGAAAATTCGTGGCGCTGAGCAGAGGGTTGTCTCAGTGATACTGCGGCGCGTTCAACAACGTCGCAGCAACCCACCAATGGGGATGGCTTTCGCTCAATCGACCTGCCGCTGACCGCGCCGTTTCTTCGTCATTGTAAATCCCGAAACACGTTCCACCCGATCCCGACATCCGGGTCAGCAGACAACCGGGCGTGCGCTCCAGAGTGTCGAAGACCTGTTTGATCACCGGCTCTTTCTCAATCGCCGGTTCTTGCAGATCGTTGCGCATGTCCTTCAGCCACCGGGCAAAATCAGCCGGCCCGTCGAAATAGGGCAGTTTGTCCGGCATCGGGCGGTTTACTTTGTGCTTAAGACGTTTGAACACCTCCTCCGTCAACACCGGCAAACGCGGGTTGACCAGCACGGCATGGAGCGATGGCAAATCATGCAAAGGGGTGACAATGTCCCCGATCCCGGTCACGCGAGCCGGTTCCGATTGCAGGCAGATCGGTACATCAGAACTCAGTTCGATCCCGTCGCCCGGTACAGGTTTTCCGCCAAAGCCGGACAGAACCCGCAGCGCGGCTGCCGCATCCCCCGGCCCGCCACCCAGACCAGCGGCGTTGGGAATGTTCTTCTGCAATACGAAATCGGCCTTCATCCGCATCAGCTTCGCGGCTCGGATCACCAGATTGGCGTCCCCCTGTGGCACGCCATCGGCCATAGGCCCCTCAATATCCAGATTGTACTCACCCGGCATGGTGATCGTCATCCGATCTCCAAGGTCGGCGAACATCGCGAGGCTGTCGAGCGTATGAAACCCATCATCGCGCTGGCCGGTTACATGCAATGTCAGGGTGACTTTGGCCGGGACGAAGGTTTCAACCACCGTCATCCACGGACTCCTCTACAACTCTCAGGGGTTCTGAACCTTCCTCCTCCAGCACGTCATAAAGCCCGATCTCCAGCTTGCGACGGATACGGTCCGGATCAACATCCGGGGAGGGGTTTTCTTCATCCACGAAAGACAACGCGCGCTTCCACTGGAACTCTGCCTCATTGTAGCGGCCCACAGCCCAAAGCACGTCGCCCAGATGGTCATTCACCACAGGATCAATCGGCATCAGCTCTGCCGCGCGTTCCATATGCACGATCGCTTCGTCGTAGCGGCCCAATCGGTAAAGGACCCAGCCGAGGCTATCGACGATATACCCGCTGTTTGGCTCCGCGGCGACGGCACGCTCAATAAGGTCCAGCGCTTCATCCAGCTTGATCCGCTTTTCCACGAGCGAGTACCCCAGATAGTTCATTACCTGAGGATGATCGGGGTTCAGTTCCAGTGCTTTGCGGAACCCAGCTTCGGCGTCGGGCCACTCGCCAAGCCGTTCAAGGCTGATGGCGCGGGCATAGTGGACGAACCATTGCTCCTGCTCGAGATCCTCATAAATCGCGATCGCCCGATCGTAGGCCGCAACCGCATCACCAAAGCGTTCCATTTGACGGGAAAGATCACCAACGGAGACATGCACCAATGGCAAATCCGGATGAGTCCGAGACAGTTGGTCCAGCACTTCGACCGCTGATTCCAGCTTGTCCGCGCGCCGCAGGCTTTCTGCACGGCCCATTTCCGCAGCAGCAAAGGCCGGGTGATCTTGCGGCACGGATTTGTAAACGGTTGTCGCCAGTTCGTACCGCTCCAGCGACTCCAGAAGTTCTGCCGTCATCATCACTGCATCGATATGCCTGGGGCTCAGATACTCCGCCGTGCGGGAATACAGCAGCACGTAATCCTCGGAGGTTTCGGACAACAGGGCACGGCCCAAGGTATAGAATACCTCCGCAATGCCATCCTCGGGCGACCCGATCAGGCTGAACCGCACGGTTTCGCCCGCAGCGAGCCTGTCATACAGATCTTTCACTTCCGGATCCATTGCGGCGCCAAAGGCATCTTCAAGAAGCGCCAGCGCCTCTTCGTTGCGTTCCAGCTGGCTCAACGCTTCGGCATGGGCGATAGTGCCGCGCCGCGTTCTTTGCACCGGGCCATCGCTGTCGCCGGAAAAAATATTCACCGCCGCTTCAAAATCGCCAACGGAAGCCAGTGCCAACGCCTTGTGGTACACCGCCAAGCTCCGCAGTCCCGGGGCTTCGGCCACCGTGTCAAACTCCGCCAGCGCGGTGCGCACGTCGCCATTGCCAAGATGCGCCCATGCAAGGATCAGGCCATCTGCCAGATCACCAATCCCGCGATCATCTTTCATGCGTGCGATCACATCATCGGTGCGACCCTGTTTCACATCGTCCGCCACCAGCGCCATGTGGGCGATATGGCTCAGCAATCCATCATCTTCGATCTTGCGCGCCACCGGGATTGCCATGTCCATACGCCCGAGCGACATCTGCGCGATGACCGCGCTTTCCATGATGGCGGGGTTGCTGGCATCTTCCGTCAGCGCACGGCTGAAATACTGCGCCGCCGCCTCATAATCATTGTCCAACGTGGCCTGACGCGCCGCCAAATAGGAGCCGACAGCCTCATTCGCTGCGACAGGAGTAGGGTTGGCCGTGGTCAGGCCGAGAACAATTGCGATCAGAGAAACGGACGTGCGGGTCAAGAAAGGTGCCTCTTGTTTGAATGCTCGAGCCTAAACCTAGCCCCGCCCCCCGCCTAAAGCAATGAGGGGCAGTCTTTCGACTGCCCCTCATGATCACTTTCTCGCCAATTCACATATTGGGGTAGTTCGGCCCGTCCCCGCCCTGCGGCGTGACCCATGTGATATTCTGGCTGGGATCCTTGATGTCACACGTTTTGCAGTGAACACAGTTCTGGAAATTGATCACGAACTCCGGGCCGTTTTCTTTCTCGACGACCTCATACAC
>CAYMEC010000021.1:0-47202 GCA_964389425.1 uncultured Roseovarius sp. | reverse complement strand
GGCTGACAGACGAGGAGGTCACGTCGCTCTCCTTTCCGGTGTGGTCGCGCATCCGGTAGCGCATGGTGGCGCCCTCCGCGTAGGTGCCCTCGACGTGCACGAAGATGGGGTTCCACTCGGCGTAGCCCGGGGGATCGGTAAGGACCGCCCAGATCGCCGCCGGCGGGGCCGCGATCATGAGCTCCGTGTGAACGACCCGATGACCCAAGAGCGCCATGCATCACACGCATCACGGCACGACCAACGCGGTTTTCATGCCCGGCGTCCTGAAATTCAACGCAAGCGCCATTCGCGACCGGTTCGATAGGGCGGCGGCCTATCTGGGGATCGATGGCGGCTTCGACGGGTTCTGCGCTTTTGTCGATAGCTTCAACGCATCCTTCGATATTCCGCGCACCCTGACCGATCTTGGGGTCAAGAACCCGGATATTGATGCGCTGACGGATGCCGCCTTGCGTGATCCCAGCGTCGGGGGCAACCCGGTGCCATTGTCCGAAAGTGCCCTGCGCGGGCTGTTTGAAGCGGCCATGTAACCTCGTCCGTTTCCCCAATACGGTTCACATTGCGAGCACGAGAATTGCGGGCACCCTGTGTGGTGAAGGGCCCCACGGTGTATTCGCTTGGGTCCCCGGAGGGTGTCGAAAAACCTCGATACACAACATGATTGTGCTGATATCCGGAGCGCTGGGGGACGGCGCAGGTAATCAAGCAACGCAATCGCCAGCACGATTGACCGTCTCAAGGCTTAGCCCTGAGCGCCTTGGAGCGTACACAGCGCTTCTTCCCGCGCATCGACGGGCGGGTTGCCGTGGCAGCCATTTTGGATCTTGCCGGTGTAATACCCTGCATCGCGCGCAGCCTCGAATGCGGCTATCGGGTCGAACACCGTGTTGGCTCCATTTCCACCTGTGGATTCACGGACCGGCCTTCGGTTTTGGCGGGCGGTCCCATCTGGACAAGACTGTCTGCGGGTCTGTGTATTGGCATGGTGGCCACCTTCAGTTTACCGATGACAGGCCTGCCAGAACGTGTCAATAAATGAAATATCTATTCTGTATACCGGAACAACGTGCTGTGCCTGAAGACCAACGCAGTTTGACATCCTCTCATTGGGGTATCGGCCTGATCCGCATGCGGGATGGCCGGATCGTAGGAGTGGATAGCCATGAAAGCGATCCCGACCCTTCGCCGCTCAATCACAATATACCCGAAGGTTTGAGCGGGCGCGCCCGCATTCTGCGGCCCGCCATTCGGGAAGGGTGGCTGAACGGGCGCGGTAGCGAACGCGGGCGGGACCGGTTTGTGGAGGTCAGCTGGGAGGTGGCGCTTGATCACATCGCGGCGGACCTAAAGCGCGTGAAATCCGAGTATGGCAATGATAGTATCTTTGCCGGCTCCTACGGCTGGGCCAGTGCCGGGCGGTTTCACCACGCGCAAAGCCAGTTGAAACGGTTTCTGAACACGCTTGGCGGGTTCGTACGGTCCGAGGGGAACTACAGCTACAACGCCGCCCTTGTTGCGATGCCGCATTTTGTGGGTGGCAGCTATCGCCAGCATTTGTTGGAGGCCACGCGCTGGACGGTCATTGCGGAGCACTCCGATCTGGTGGTCCTGTTCGGCGGTCTGCCCATGCGCAACATGCAGATCTGCGATGGCGGAGCCTCAAGACATCGTATGGCTGGGAACCTGCGGCGTTGCGTCGAGAACGGCGTGCGCTTCGTGAATATCAGCCCGCTGCGCGGTGATGTAGATGCCAGCGCGGGGGCGGAGTGGCTGGCACCAAGGCCGGGATCGGACACGGCGGTCATGCTGGCGTTGGCGCATACATTGGTCGAAGACGGTCTGCATGATCGGGATTTTCTTGATCGCTACACCACGGGCGCGGATCGGTTCATCGCCTATTTGACCGGCGCGTCCGATGGTGTGGTCAAATCGGCGGAGTGGGCCGCACAGATCAGCCATGTTCCCGCAGATCGTATCCGGTCGCTTGCGCGGGAGATGGCGTCGCGCCGGACCATGATCGCCTGCGCCGCCGGATTGCAGCGCGCCGATTGGGGAGAGCAAACACTTTGGGCTTGTGTGTCGTTGGCCGCGATGCTGGGCCAGATCGGATTGCCGGGCGGCGGTTACACGGTGGGCTACGGTGTGAACGCCCATATCGGCAACATCTCGCGGCCATTCCGGTGGGGGCATCTGCCGCAAGGGGACAATCCGGTAGAGAGTTTTATCCCCGTTGCCATGATCTCGGACATGCTTCTGAACCCCGGGCAAGACTACCGCTACAACGGCCACACCATGACCTTCCCCGATATCCGCCTGCTGTGGTGGGCGGGGGGCAATCCGTTCCACCACCATCAGGATCTGAACCGCCTGCGTGCAGCCTTCCAGCGGCCTGAGACGGTGATCGTGAATGAGATCAACTGGACTGCCACGGCGCGACATGCCGATATAGTCTTGCCCGTGGCAGCGGCGCAGGAGCGAACGGATTTCGGTGGCGGGCGGACAGACAATATTCTTGTGCCGATGCCAAAGGCCGTCGATCCGCCCGGTGTGGCGCGGGTGGAATATGACATCTTCCGCGATCTGGCGCGGCGATTGGGCACGGAGGACAGTTTCACCGAAGGGCGGGACGAAGAAACGTGGCTGCGGTCCATGTGGTCGGAAACGCAGGAGGTGGCGCGGGAGCATGGACAGACCTTGCCGGACTGGGATCGCTTCATCGTGGGCGACATCATCGACCTGCCTGACCCCACCCCTGACCGGGTGTTCCTGTCAGAATTTCGCCAGGACCCGGGTCGTCACAGCCGTCCCACGCCCAGCGGCAGAATCGAGCTCTATTCGGAAACGGTCGCGGGCTTCGGACTGCCGGAATGCAAAGGCCACGCCACATGGGTCGTGCCCCATGACTGGACAGACAAGGGCCGTTATCCCCTTGCGCTGGTTTCGGGACAGCCCGGCACGCGTCTACACAGCCAGTTCGACAACGGAGCCGTGAGCCGCGCCGCGAAAATCGCGGGCCGTGAACCCGTGCTGATCAATGATGCCGATGCCGTGCGCCGGGGCATCAAGGACGGCGACATCGTGGAGGTTTACAATGATCGCGGTCGCTGTCTTGCCGGGGCGCGTGTCACGTCTGATGTGGCGGAAGGCACCGTCTTTCTCTGGACGGGCGCATGGTACGATCCTGACTTTCGCGCGCCCGACCACCGCTGTCGCCACGGGAACCCGAATGTGCTGACCCATGACCATCGCACGTCGCAATTCAGCCAAAGCCCCGCGGCCCATTCCGCCCGGGTTGAGCTCCGCGCCTATACTGGTCCTGATGATCCGGTCCGTGCGCACGACCCGCCAGAATTTGCACCCAGCCCTGACAAGAACGAGACCGCCCATGGCCAATGACACCGAACCCCGCGTCGATTCCACCCTGTCAAAGGGGTTGGCCATTTTGGAGAAGTTGACAACGCAGAAATCCGGCATGGGCGTGTCGGAGTTGTCTCGTGAATTGGGCCTGACGAAATCGAATACCTTCCGTCTGCTGCAAACGCTGAGTGCCCTGGGATACGTCCGGCGCGGACCCGATAAGAGCTATGCAGCCACCCTGAAGACGTGGCAGGTGGGCCGATCCGTGGTGGAGAACCTGAATCTGCGCGCGGCCGCATCACAAATGATGCTGTACCTGTCGGATGAGACGAAAGAGACGATCTATCTGGCCGTGCGCGACGGGCTCAACGTGGTCTATATCGACAAGGTCGAAAGCACCAAACCTATCCGATCGTGGAACCCCATTGGCGGCACGGCACCGATTCACTGCGTTGGCACGGGCAAGGCCATTTTGGCGGCTGATTACCGTCTTTTGCGGGAACAGATCGTCGGGTCGCTGGATCGTTTCACAGATCGAACGATCACGGATATGGATGCGCTGGATCAGGATATGGCGGATACAGGGTTACGTGGTTATGCGCTGGACACGGGGGAGTTCCGGCAGAACATCCTCAGCTTTGGTGCCGTGATTGCCCTGCCCAATGGTGAAACCGCAGGTGCGCTGGGTGTGTCCGTGCCGGATGTGAACCTGCGCGATGGTGACATGCAGCGGATTGGTGCGCTGGTCCAGCACGCCGCGCGCGCCGTGTCAGAGGCGCTCGCGCGGCTTTAGTCGGTTGGCTCGGGTTTCTCAACCGGGCCGCCCTGTTTCTCCCAAGTGGAGAATCCTTCCTTCAGGTGCGCGGCCTCGAAGCCCATGTCTTGCAGCATGGCCACGGTCAGCGACGATCGCCCGCCGCTGGCGCAGTGGAAGACGTATTTCTTGTCGTCCTGTCCGAAAACCTCCTTGAAATAGGGGCTGTCGGGGTCCACCCAGAATTCGATCATGCCACGAGGCGCGTGCACGCTGCCGGGGATGGACCCGGTGCGTTGGCGTTCGCGGAGGTCGCGAATGTCGACGATGACGACATTCGGATCATCCACCATCGCGATCAGATCGGCGGTTTCGATCTCTTCGATGCGGGCGCGTGCAGCGGCGACCATCTCGGCGGCGGTTGTTTTCAGTTTGGGCATGCGGTGCCTCCGTTTGTGCTGAAATACGGAACAAATTTTCATTATATTGACACGATTGCAAAAGGGCCGCAAGTTGGGCCTGCTGCAAGATACTGGTGGAAAATATGGATCGTGGAAAGCCAATTTCTCTTTGGGATAAAACGTCCGAGGAGACCGAATCCGAAGGCGTTGCGATCCCCGAAGACCGCGTGGATGTGGCCATTATCGGCGGAGGGTACACCGGGCTGTCCACAGCGCTGCATTGCGCGCAAAAGGGGTTGTCGGCCCATGTGCTTGAGGCCAACCATGTGGGCTTTGGCGGATCGGGTCGGAATGTGGGTTTGGTCAATGCGTCGGTCTGGCATCCGCCTGCAAAGGTTCGTGAGACGCTGGGGCCAGCCTACGGCAACCGCTTCCTACGTCGCTTCAGTGACGGGCCCGCCACGGTGTTTGACCTTATTGAGCAGCATCAAATCAGATGTGAGGCCACGAAAACCGGCACGATCCACGCGGCCCATGGGCCCTCTGGGTTGGCCGATCTCAGATCGAGGCACGCAGAATGGCAACGCATGGGGGAACCTGTCGATCTTCTGAGCGCCGAGCACGTGGCCGAGATGATTGGCACGAAGGCGTTTCATGGTGGTCTCTTGGATCATCGTGCCGGCACGATCAATCCGATGGGCTACTGCCGGGGACTGGCCCGCGCGGCCATTGCGGCTGGGGCGAAGATCACAACGGGCGCGCGGGTGACGAGGCTGGACCATGAGGGCGAAGACTGGCTGGTGGTGACATCCCAAGGCGCCTGCCGGGCCAAGGCGGTCGTGCTGGGCACCAATGCCTATACCGATGAACTTTGGCCGGACCTGAAAAACGTGTTTGCCAAGATCCACTATCTGCAACTGGCGACAACCCCAATGGGCGCGAATGCGGCCCATATCCTGCCCGGGCGGCAGGGGGTTTGGGACACGGGCCAGATCATGTTCAACGTCCGCCGGGATGCGCGGGACCGGCTGCTCATCGGGACAATGGGACGGGTGATGGGAACGAAGGATAGCGGCCTGACGCGACGTTGGGCGGAAAAGCGGATCAGGGCGATTTTCCCGGAGCTCGGTCCGGTCGAGTTCGAAGAGGCGTGGCATGGTCAGATCGCCATGACACCCGATCACATGCCACGCGTGCATCAACTGGCCCCCGGCCTTTGGACGGCCATTGGCTATAACGGGCGGGGGATCACAACGGGCACGCTTTTTGGTATTGCCATGGCGGACCTTCTGACTGGCATGGACCCGGCGGATCTGCCGTTGCCCATGACGGAGATGTCCACGGCACCGCGCGCGGGGCTTACCTCGCGCTTTTATGATCTGGCCTTCACGGCCAACCAGATTTGGAAGGGCTTGATATGAGCGTGCGGGTCGGTGTCGACATTGGCGGCACCTTTACGGATGTCGCGCTGGAACATGCGGGCGGACTGGTCACCACCAAGGTCCTGACGGATTACGAGGCGCCAGAAGCAGCGATCCTGCAAGGGATCATGACTGTCTGTGACGAAGGCGGTATCGCGTTCGGTCAGATCACCCAGATCATTCATGGCACAACGCTGGTGACGAACGCGCTGATTGAACGGCGCGGTGCAAAGACGGCGTTCATCACCACGGACGGCTTCCGCGACGTGATCGAGATGCGGTCCGAGAACCGGTTTGAACAGTATGATCTGAACCTTGTCCTGCCGGAACCGTTGGTTGCGCGTGAAGATCGCTTGATTGCGCATGAAAGGGTGGCCGCGACCGGTGAGGTGCTTTTGGCGCTGTCGGACGAGGACGTGGCTCGCCTTGTCGAGATGGTGCAAAACGGCGGTTATGCCTCGGTCGCCATCGGCTTCATGCACGCCTATGCCAATCCTGCCCATGAACAGAAGATGGCCGCTGCATTGACCGAGGCGATGCCCAACCTCTCGGTTTCCCTGTCGTCCGTCGTGTCGCCCCAGATGCGGGAGCTTCCACGCTTTAACACCGTCATCGCCAATGCCTATGTGCAGCCACAAGTGGCTGACTACCTGGGCCGTCTGGTGGCAAGATTGCAGGAGACGGGCATCGGCGCGCCTGTCTTCATGCTGCATTCGGGCGGCGGGTTGATCAGCGTGGAAACGGCCATTGAGCAACCTGTGCGCCTGCTGGAATCCGGCCCGGCGGGTGGTGCGATCTTCGCGGCAGGCTATGCCCGTGCCCATGGGATCGACAAGGCGCTTAGCTTTGACATGGGTGGTACCACGGCCAAGATCTGCATGATTGAAGAGGGTGCGCCTAAATCGGCCAATACCTTTGAGATTGCCAGGACGTATCGGTTCAAGAAAGGTTCGGGCATGACTGTCGCAACGCCAGTGGTGGAGATGGTGGAAATCGGTGCCGGAGGCGGATCGATCGCATCGGTCGATGGGATGGGCCGCATTCAGGTGGGGCCGAAATCCGCTGGGTCCGAGCCGGGGCCCGCCTGCTACAAGCGCGGCGGCACGGCGCCCACGGTGACGGATGCAAATCTTATTCTGGGGCGGCTGGATCCGGATGCGTTTGCGGGCGGGAAAATCCCGCTCGATCCCGCGCTGTCATCGACAGCGGTGGACGCTGCGCTGGCCACACCCCTTGACGTCTCCACGACGGATGCGGCCTTTGGCGTGACCGAGATGGTGGATGAAAACATGGCTAATGCCGCGCGTGTCCATACGGTCGAACATGGCCGCGACATTGAACATTTCACCATGATTGCCTTTGGGGGCGGCGCGCCGCTGCACGCAAGCCGCCTTTGCGAAAAGCTGGGCATTGAGCGACTGATCATCCCGCCGGGTGCAGGTGTGGGGTCCGCCATCGGGTTCCTGCGCGCGCCTTTCAGTTATGAGGCGACGCGGGGGTATTACCTGAAACTTGACGCATTCAATGCAACCGCCGTGAACGCGGTACTGGAAGAGTTGGACAATGAGGCGTCAAGTTTCGTGGCGGGCGGTGCCGGCAATGTGGACTTGAACCATAGCCTGACCGTGTTCATGCGCTATGCAGGACAGGGCTGGGAAATTCCCGTGTTACCCGGGAAAGCGCGGTTCGAGGCGGGTGACGAGGCACTTCTGCTTGCCAGGTTCGAAGAGGCTTATCGCACGCTCTTTGGTCGCACGATTGACGGGTTGGCGGTCGAAATCACAAACTGGGCGCTGAACGTTGCCACGCAGGTCGAGGAGGTAGAGCCCGTGTCCGCGCCCACCAGGACGCAGCCGGCGAAGATCGTGGCGGACCGCCAGACCTTCGATGCTGGCCTGCGGGAGACGTTGCAGGCCCAAGAGGTGCGGCGCGACGATATGGAGGCTGGAACAACCATAGACGGACCCGCCGTTGTGACCGAAGATGAAACCTCCACCATCATCACCGCGTCGTTCACGGCCATCCTGCAAACCGACGGGGCGCTTTTAATCACGCGGAAGAGGGTAGGCGCATGACACCCACGTCCATCGATTTTCAAATCATGTGGAACCGCCTGATCGCGGTTGTGGAAGAGCAGGCGACGACGCTGATCCGCACCGCGTTCTCCACCTCGGTTCGGGAGGCCGGAGACTTGTCGGCGGGGCTGTTTGACAGATCTGCCAGAATGATCGCGCAGGCTGTCACGGGCACACCGGGGCACGTGAACGCCATGGCTGAAAGCGTTGGGCATTTCGCGCGCGAGATCGGCGCGCAGAACATCTTCGAAGGTGATGTCTACATCACGAATGACCCGTGGAAGGGGACAGGGCACCTGCACGACATCACCATGGTCACGCCCGTGTTTCGGCGCGGCGTGCATATCGGCTATTTCGCCTGCACCGCCCATGTCGTCGACATCGGCGGGCGGGGCTTTGGCCCGGACGCGGGCGAGGTGTTTGAAGAGGGGCTGCTGATCCCCATTTCCAAGTTCGCAGACCGTGGCACGGTGAATGACTTCATGCTGAAAATCATCCGCGAAAACGTGCGAACGCCTGACCAGACGGTGGGGGATATCTATTCGCTGGCCGCCTGTAATGATGCGGGCAACCGGCGCTTGCAGGCGATGCTGGATGAGTTCGATCTGGACGATATCGACGGGCTGTCCGCTTTCATCATCGATGCAAGCCGCCGCGCGACGCTGGCGGCGATTGCCAAGGTGCCAGATGGCATTTTCGACAACTCCATGCAGGTGGATGGTTACGACGCACCCGTGCATATGCAGGTTCAGCTCCGTGTCGCGGGCGAGGAGCTGATAGCCGATTTCGCGGGCACCTCGGGGATGAGCGCCTTCGGCGTGAACGTGCCGGAGGTCTATACCCGCGCCTATGCGTGTTACGCGCTCAAATGCGCGATCGCGCCGGAGGTTCCCAATAACACCGGATCGCTTGATCCTTTCCGTATCACCGCGCCCGAAGGATGCATTCTGGCGGCTAGACGCCCTGCGCCCGTTTCCGTGCGCCATGTCCTGGGGCATCTGGTGCCAGACGTGATCTTGGGCGCGCTCGACAAGGCGATCCCGGGGGTGGTGCCCGCCGAAGGGGCAAGCGCGCTTTGGAACATTCAGATTTCGGCCCGGGCCAGCGATCCCAACAGTGGTCTGCCCAGTGCCGAGGTCCTGATGTTCAATTCCGGCGGCACCGGTGCGCGGCCCATGCTGGATGGGCTTTCTGCCACGGCGTTCCCGTCAGGTGTGTCGACCATGAGCGTGGAGGCCACCGAACATGTCGGGCCCATCGTGGTCTGGCGCAAGGAACTGCGCGAAGGGTCCGGCGGGGCAGGGGCGCAGCGCGGGGGGCTGGGCCAGATCATCGAGATTGAGCCGCGCGCCGGCTATGATTTCTATTTCAACGCGATGTTCGACCGGGTCGATCATCCCGCGCGTGGGCGCCATGGCGGGCATGGCGGTGCCCAGGGCCGGGTGGAACTTGCCGACGGAACAAAACTGCGCAGCAAGGGGCGTCAGCTTGTCCCGAACGGGTCACGCCTGAGGTTGAGCCTGCCCGGTGGAGCGGGCCATGGCGACCCGATCAAACGCAGCCCGGCTGATGTCGCCGCCGATCTGCGCGCAGGGCTGATTACGGCCGAGCAAGCCAAGACTGATTACGGATATGAAGGATGATGCCATGACCGACAAACCGATTGCATTGATCACAGGGGGCGCGCAGGGCATCGGCTATGCCTGTGCCGAGGCGCTGATCGAGGACGGGTTTGACGTGATCCTCGCAGACATCAAGGCCGATGAAGTGGCGCAGGCCGCGAGGGATTTGAACGCGCGCGCCGCGCTGGTTTGCGATATGGGCGACCCGGTGGCGGTGAACGCCATGTTTGACAAGATTGCCGCGGAGCACGGGGCCCTTTCCGCGCTCGTCAACAATGCGGGCGTCGCGATGCCGGGGGATTTTCTGGACTATGATCTGGACGCGTTCAATCGCGTGATCGACATCAATCTTCGGGGCGTTTTCATTGCCACGCAGCGTGCCGCGCGGGCCATGGTGGAGGCCGGTATCGAAGGCGCGATCGTCAACATGTCATCCGTCAACGCGCAAGTCGCGATCCCTGCGATCCCGGCCTATTGCGCCTCCAAAGGTGGGGTGATGCAGCTGACAAAGGTCGCCGCCCTCGCCTTGGCCAAACACAATATCCGCGTGAATGCCGTAGGGCCCGGCTCCATCGATACGGAGATGATGGCGGGCGTAAATGCCAGCCCGGAAGCCTTCCGCGTGGCGATGTCCCGCACGCCGCTCGGGCGGCCGGGCACTGCCCGTGAGATTGCCGATGTGGTCGCGTTTCTGTGTTCCAAACGCGCAAGCTACATCACCGGTGAGACGATCTATGTGGATGGCGGCCGGCTTGGTTTGAATTACACCTGTTGAACTTCAGCGCCATGCGCCGCCTCGTCAAAAGGGTCTCGGGAGCCTTGTACCCCCGAGACCATTGTTTCAGTTCAGCGCTTTGTCCGTTACCGCATGCGTCCACGCGCCTTCGGGTTGTTTCGTGATCACCGGATCTGACCCGCCAGCCAAGAGGCTGTCCACGGTGCGCTGGTAATCCGCCTCGACGAGGGCGCCATTTGACCCAGCCGTCAGCTTGGCAATCTCACCCATCATCCGTACTTGGTGCGCTTCTGTTTGAGCGCCGGTTTCATCGTAGTCGAGAACGATCATTGCGGCGTCTTCTGGGTTTTCTTCGGCCCATTTCCAACCCTTCATGGAGGCCCGGACAAAGCGTACCATCTTGTCTTCGAAGGCAGGATCCGCAAGGTTTTCTTCCAGCACGTAAAGCCCATCTTCGAGGGTTGCGACGCCCTGTTCTTCGTATTTGAACGTCACCAGATCATCAGGCGTCAGACCCGCATCGATCACCTGCCAGTACTCATTATAGGTCATTGTCGACACGCAGGCCGCTTGCCCATTCAGGATTGGATCGACGTTGAAGCCCTGTTTGAGCACTTCAACACCGTCTGCACCGCCATCGGTGCCGAGGCCCAATTGTGACATCCAACTCAGGAACGGAAACTCGTTGCCAAAGAACCAGACGCCAAGCGTCTTTCCCGCGAAGTCATCGGTCGTGGCGACGCCCGCATCCTTGCGGCAGGTCAGCATCATGCCGGATGATTTGAACGGCTGCGCGATGTTGACCATGGCCAAGCCTTTTTCGCGCGCGGCAAGGGCCGCGGGCATCCACTCAACCGTTACGTCAGCGCCGCCACCGGCCAGCACCTGCGTCGGCGCAATGTCCGGCCCGCCGGGCTTGATCGTGACGTTGAGGTCTTCATCTGAATAGTAGCCGTTTTCCAAAGCCACATAGTAGCCTGCGAACTGGGCTTGGGTGACCCATTTCAGCTGGAGCGTGACATCATCAGCCGCCATCGCGCCCCCCGCCATCAGTGAAAGTGCCGCCGCACCCAGTGTTGATTTCATCAAGTTCATGACCATTCCCCTTCTGTTGGTTCTTCAGGTTGGCTTTTGATTGGCTCAACCTCTTTGTGATGGATGCCAAAAGGTCATCCGTTTTTCAGTCCATGCGACGAGGCCGTAAAACGCGCTCCCCACGAGCGCCGACACGAAGATCTCCGCCCAGACCAGGTCTATCGCAAGGCTACCCACACCGGTTGAGATACGGAACCCCATTCCACGGGTGGGCGAGCCAAAGTACTCCGCCACAATCGCTCCGATCAAGGCTAGGGTCGTCGCGATCTTAAGGCCATTGAAAATGAACGGCAGGGCCGCAGGCAGTCGTAACTTGATTAAAGTTTGGCCGTAACTGGCCGCGTAGGTCTGCATCAGATCGCGCTGCATCTTGTCGGTTTCCCGCAAGCCCTGCACCGTGTTGACCAAGATCGGGAAGAAGACCATCACAACGACCACAGCTGCTTTCGATTGCCAGTCAAAGCCGAACCAATTCACCAGAATTGGCGCGATGCCCACAATCGGCAGGGCCGCCACGAAATTGCCGATGGGCAGAAGACCACGGGTCAGAAACGGGCTGCGGTCGATCAAAATCGCCACGATAAACGCGGCCAGTGCGCCAATGGCGAACCCGCGCAGCGCGCCTTTGACGACCGTCTGCACAAAATCGACCCAGAGGATGTCCGTGGATGCGGCGAACACCGACATGATCTGGCTTGGCGCGGGCAGGATAACCTGGCTGACATCCAAACCCCGCACCAACCCTTCCCACAACACCAGAATGGTCAGGCCGAAAATCAGCGGGACTGCGATGCGCACGGCGCGACGATCTGCGGCTCGAGAATTGGCGAGCCAGACATTGGTGATCCAAGCTGCACCCCAAAACACGATTGATCCCACAACCCAGGTCATTGGCGGAAGCCCATCCTGTTGAGCGTCAAGCGCTGTGCCAGATCAAGAAACGTCACGAGCCCGCCCGCCAGAACCGCGGCTGAAAACAGCGCGGACCAGATGGCAAGCGGCGTTCCAAATTGATCCCCGATGAGGATGCGTGCGCCAAGGCCACTGATCGCACCCGTCGGTAGCTCGCCCACAATCGTCCCAACAAGCGCCGCCGCGACCCCCACCTTGAGAGCAGTGAAGAGATACGGCACGCTGGCTGGCAAACGCAGTTTCAGAAAGGTCGCAAAGCCGCCGGCATTATACGTCTTGAGAAGGTCAAGTTCAGAAGCCGTGGGGGATCGCAGACCTTTGACCATGGAGACAAGCACCGGAAAGTAACACAAATAGGCGGAAATGATCGCTTTGGGCACGGTGCGCCCGTCAATCCCGATCTGATTGGACAAAACGATAATCATCGGTGCCAAGGCCACGATGGGGATGGTTTGGCTGATGATGGCCCATGGCATGAAACTCATGTCCATGACCCGGCTGTAGACGATGGCCACAGCACCCAGAATGCCAAGCGACGTCCCAAGCAGGAACCCCCAAAAGGTCGATTGCAAAGTGATCCAGCCGTGGTAGATCAGCGATCTTTTCGACCAAGCACGGCCTTTGAGCGCCATTGCGCCCGTCGTTTTCCAGATCTCTTGTCCCACTTGCGCGGGCGTGGGCAGGCGCGGGCGATCGAGGCTGTAGCCAATGGCAACATGATCGGGGTTGTCCAGCATCAGTCGCAAGACCGAAACATCGCGGCGTTCCACCGATCCGCTTGGCATCACCTCGGCCCCGCTGCGTTCTGCGATGTCCAATGCGGGCCTGACATTCATGGGCGCCACGGCGAGCCACCACAGGGCCAGCAACGTGAGCAAGACCGTTAAGATCGGAAGCAGATTGCGCATTAGACCCGACCCGCTTCAGTCATAGCTGTGACCGGCGCGCAGGCCTTCCCGGACCCGATGCGCGACGTCGAGGAATTCCGGCGTGTCGCGGATCTCAAGTGGGCGCTCTGCTGGCAAAGGGCTGTCGATGACATCCGTGACCCGTCCGGGCCGCGGCGACATGACCACGATCTTGGTGGACAAAAACACCGCCTCTGGGATGGAGTGGGTGACAAAGCCGATGGTCTTTTCCGTCTTGGCCCAAAGCGCCAGCAATTGTTCATTGAGGTGGTCGCGTACGATCTCATCCAGCGCGCCGAAGGGTTCATCCATCAACAGGATGTCGGCGTCAAAGGCCAAGGCGCGCGCAATGCTCGCCCGCTGCTGCATCCCGCCAGAGAGCTGCCAGGGGAACTTCTTTTCGAACCCGGCCAAATCCACCAACTCAAGCACGCGCGATACGCGCTCCGCCTGTTCGGCTTTGTCATACCCCATGATCTCAAGTGGCAGGCGAATGTTGCCGCCAATCGTGCGCCAGGGATAGAGCCCGGCGGCCTGAAACACGTACCCATAGGCCCGGTTCAAGCGCGCCTCTCGCGGCGACGTTCCGTTGACCGTGATCTCACCCCCGGTGGGTTGTTCAAGGTCAGCCATCACGCGCAAAAACGTGGTTTTCCCGCATCCGGATGGCCCGATGAAAGAAACGAAATCGCCCTTGTTGATATCCAGCGACACGTCGCTCAGCGCGTGCACCGGACCATCATTGGTCTCAAACGTCAGCGAAAGCCCTTTGGCCGATATCACGGGTGGCATGGTCAATTTGTGTCGTGTCTTACGTATCTGGCCAGCGCATCACACTCCGGTGGCCGGGATACCGGTTCGGGTCACGGGCTGGGGCGCAGTCAGGTCTTTCCACTGCGACAGGGCCTTGTTGACCGTCCCGTTGGCAGGCCGCTCCACGAATTTGCCGTGGCCCTGTTGGGTGCGAACCTCACCGTCATAGATAGCGACATGGCCGCGGGTCAGCGTGAAGCGCGGCAGACCTTTGACGTGATGACCTTCAAACACGTTGTAATCGATCGCCGATTGCTGGGCATCTGCCGTGATCGTTTTTTCCTTTTCGGGATCCCAAACCACAAGATCAGCATCCGCACCGACCAGGATCGCACCCTTGCGCGGATAACAGTTCAGGATCTTGGCGATATTGGTGGAGGTCATGGCGACGAACTCATTCGGTGTCAGCCGCCCCGTCGCAACGCCATGCGTCCAGAGCATGGGCAAACGATCTTCCAGCCCGCCGGTGCCGTTGGGAATCTTGGAAAAATCGCCGACGCCGTAGCGCTTCTGCTCCGTGGTGAAGGCGCAGTGATCCGTGGCCACCACGCTCAAGCTGCCTGACATCAGACCGGCCCACAGGCTCTCCTGATGCTTTTTGTTGCGGAAGGGTGGGGACATGACGCGGCGGGCGGCGTGATCCCAGTCTTCATGGAAATACTCGCTTTCATCCAGCGTCAGGTGCTGAATAAGAGGCTCCCCCCACACACGCTTGCCATTCTGCCGCGCCCGTCGGATCGCCTCATGGGCCTCCTCACAGGACACATGCACCACGTAAAGCGGCACACCGGCCATATCGGCAATCATGATGGCGCGGTTCGTGGCCTCGCCCTCCACTTGAGAGGGCCGCGAATAGGCGTGGCCTTCTGGCCCGGTATTGCCTTCGGCCAGCAGCTTGGCCGTCATTTCCGCCACTACATCGCCGTTCTCGGCATGCACCATGGCGATGGCGCCCAATTCGGCCAAACGGTTGAAGGAGGAGAAGAGTTCATCATCATTCACCATCAGCGCGCCCTTGTAGGCGAGGAAGTGTTTGAACGTGTTGATCCCGCGCTCCTGCACCACGGTCTTCATGTCGTTGAAAACCTGTTCGCCCCACCAGGTGACGGCCATGTGGAAGGAATAATCGCAATTGGCCTGTGTTGATTTGTTATCCCACCGCTTGATCGCATCCAGCAGGCTTTCGCCTTGGTTCGGCAGGCAAAAATCCACGACCATGGTGGTGCCACCCGAAAGTGCCGCGCGCGTGCCGGATTCAAAATTGTCCGACGAGTATGTGCCCATGAAAGGCATTTCCAGATGCACATGGGGGTCAATCCCGCCGGGCATTACGTAACAGCCGGTGGCGTCGAGCTCTTCGTCGCCCTTCAGGTTCTCACCAATCTCGATGATCTGCCCATTCTCGATCAGAACATCCGCCTTGTAGGTCAGATCATGTGTGACGATGGTTCCGTTTTTGATCACTTTGGTCATGGTCTGGCTTTCCCTGATGGTTCTGGCGCGGTCATTCTACGATTTGGGCGGTGTTCAGGACAGCATGCAAGAGCACATCCGTCCCCGCCTGCGCCCATTCCTTGCTGATCTCTTCGGCCTCGTTGTGCGACAGCCCGTCAACACAAGGGCACATGATCATCGCCGTCGGGGCCACATCGTTGATCCAGCAGGCATCATGCCCCGCGCCGGAGACGATATCCATGTGGCTGTAGCCTAGTTCCTCGGCCGCGTCCCGGACCGCCCCCACGCAGCCCTCATCAAAGGCAGGCGGATCGAACTGACCCACGATGTGGCTTTCGAAACTGACGCCAATCTCTTCGCAAAGTTTCGGCGCGCGCTCATCGAATTCCGCGACCATCGCATTCAGCTTATCCAGAAGATGCGTGCGCATGTCGACGGTGAACACGACCTTCCCGGGGATGATGTTGCGGGAATTGGGATAGACGTCGATATGACCGATGGCGCCCACCGCATTGGGCTGGTTCTTCATCGCGATTTCATGAACCAATTCCGTGATCAGGGCCAAACCGCGGCCCGCATTCTTGCGCATGGCCATAGGGGTCGATCCGGTATGGCTTTCCTTGCCCGTCACCGTGCATTCGATCCAGCGCAGGCCCTGACCGTGGGTCACAACGCCGACGTCTTTGCCTTCCGCCTCCAGAATCGGGCCCTGTTCGATATGCAGTTCAAACATCGCGTGCATCTTGCGCGCGCCGACCTCTTCTTCACCCACCCAGCCGATGCGCTTCAATTCATCGCCAAACTTCTTGCCGTCCGCATCCTCGCGCCCGTAGGCGAAATCCTGGGTATGCTTGCCTGCGAAAACGCCAGAGGCCAGCATCGCAGGGGCAAACCGCGTGCCTTCTTCGTTGGTCCAGTTGGTTATGACGATGGGATGCTTGGTCTTGACATCAAGATCGTTGAGCGTGCGAACGGCCTCCAATGCGCCCAGCACGCCCAGCACACCGTCATATTTGCCGCCTGTGGGTTGCGTGTCGAGGTGCGAACCCATGTAGACGGGCAGCGCATCCGGGTCTTCGCCTGCGCGCGTGGCAAACATGTTGCCCATGGTGTCCACGCCCGTCTCAAGGCCCGCCTCGTCGCACCACCGTTTGAAAAGCGCGCGCCCTTCAGCGTCTTCATCTGTCAGCGTCTGGCGGTTGTTTCCGCCGGCAATTCCGGGCCCGATCTTGGCCATCTCCATCAGACTGTCCCAGAGCCGATCCGGGTCTATGCGCAGGTTCTGTCCGCGTTCCATATCTTGAGTTCCTTGGTTTGGCCGCGCGAGTCATGCCGCGCTCTCACGGTGGTCCGATCTTGCGCGGATCGTCAACCAGTTTTGCCCCATCGGTTCTAAACGGCGCACGGATCTTTCAATTGTTAAGCACCTGCGCGCCGGGGCTATGAACCCCAACCAAACCAATTAACGTTGTCCTTCCATTGAACGCTCAAAAGGTGATCAAATCACGTGCATCGCAAATAGGTGAAGGACGAAAACGTTGACTTTTTTCGACTTCAAGCCGACCCTTTCGGCAAATTAAAGAATATTGGGGATCTTCATGTCGACTACGCTTGCAACCCGTTTCACGGGCCTTGATTTTGTCAACCCTTTTGTTCTCGCCTCCGCGCCGCCGACAGAAAGCAAACGCAAAATCCTCAAGGCGTTCGAGGCCGGGTGGGGCGGCGTTGTCACCAAGACGATCGGATTGCATCACGTTGAAAACGTCGCCGGGCCAAAAACCATCTTCCAGCGCGCAAGCGACATGAAACCTTACGTGTCGCGGTTAAAACGGCCCGATACCGTGTCGCATTCGTCATGGAACTGGGAATTAATTTCTGACCAGCCGTTGGATCTGTGGTTGCCGGACCTCGAAGAAATCAAAACCACATACCCCGACCGGATGCTGATCGCCTCGATCATGGCCGGCGCGGGAAATGAGGAGGAAATGAACAATTGGCGCAAGCTGGCCCAGGCCTGCGTGAACGCGGGTTGTGACGCGGTCGAACTCAACATGTCCTGCCCGCACATGGACCGCAAAGACATGGGAGCCAACATCGCCAATGATGAAGCGATCATCAGTTCGATCATCAAGGCGGTCAAAGACGCGGTCAGCGTGCCGATTTGGGTCAAGTTGACGCCCGCGACCGCGTCTCTCGTTGATGCGGCCGCCGTGACCTACGCGTCCGGGGCATCCTCCATATCGGTTTGCAATACGTTTCCGTCCTTGCCCCTGATGGACCCCGAAACCATGAAGTTCGAGGTTGAGGTGGACGGCCTCGTGACCTCGGGCGGCCTTGGTGGTTTGGCCATTCTTCACCAAGCCCTTCAACGGGTGTCAGATATTTCTCGTGCCTTTCCGGATGAAGCTATTTCCGGGATTGGCGGCATTCGGGGGTTCCGCGAAGCGTTCAATTTTGTCGTGCACGGCGCAGGCAACCTTCAGGTCTGCACAGCCGCGATGGAGGAAAAAGGCAGCGGCGGCGTTGGTGTCAAACTGATACAGGAATTGAAGGACGACCTCAGCGAGTACATGCAACGCCAAGGGTATTCATCTATCGAGGATTTCCGGGGGATCGCCCGCGAACGGATTGTCGAGCATTCTAAGGTCCGCCGAAAAAGCGACACCTATAATGGCGGCTACAAGATCCCCGCTTAGGTTTAGCCCATCTCACACTGCTCTGGCTGAAAAGTTCCCCTTCTTTTTCAAACAGGGAAGACCGGGTGCTTGTTTGCGAGCGAGATGGTTCGCGCAAGGCAGGCGCATGTGACCAGGCCTTGATCTGGTCTCGTGATTGATGTCCGAAACACCTGCGCGTGTGTTCGCGGCCAAGTCGGGGTGTTTTGAGTGTTCAGAAATCCGAAGGATCATAGGTGTCGGCCAGAAAACGCACGAACATAAGGGCCAGACTTTCACGCCGGGATTTGTCCGGCCAAACGGCATAGAAGCCCAATGGTGCCAAGCGCCAGTCCGGCAAAAGCTGTACGAGCGACCCGTTGTCTATTCCCCTTCGTCCCACATGATTTGGCATGGCTGTCACGCCTAAGTTTTGTGTTGTGAAGGTGTAAAGGGCATCGATGCTATCGACCCTCAGATGCGAATTTCCCGTCACGCGTTCTGACCTGCGATTGCGCGTGAATTCAATTGTATCGTGCCGCTGGTCATAACCTATCCAATCCCAGTCCTTCAGATCTTGCGGCCTCATGGGAACTGGCCTTGCCGCGGCGTAATCTGTCCCTGCCACCAGCATTCTGCCTTCTTCTCCGAGCTTGCGAGACATCATGGAACTGTCGTCAAGCCAACCAACCCGGATGTTGATATCGTACCCCGCTTCGATCAGCCCAACCGGTCGGTCCGAAAAGCTGACGGACAACACGACCAGAGGATGCTCTCGCGCGAACTCCCCAATGGCGCGGGCAAGGCCCGATGAAGACATGAAAGCAGGCATGGAGATTTTCAGCGCGCCGACGGGTTCAATGGAAAGCGCATTCAGATCGTTGAGCCCGGCTTCGGCGCTGCGGATCATTTCGACGACCCGAGAGTAAAAGACCCGGCCTTCGTTGGTCAGCGCGATTTTCCGCGTCGACCGGTTCAAAAGAGTGACCGCAAGATACGTTTCAAGATCGGAGGTGGTTTCGGATACCCGAGATGGGGAAACGCCGAGCGCTCGCGCCGCGGCCCGGAACGACCCTTCATCGACCACCCGAGCAAAGACAGCCATATGCCGTAGATATTCAATCATTGTTCCGTTTTTCGGACTTAATGTTTCTAAAATCAATCCATTTTCGAACACAAACCCCCAGTTTACGTTCGCCTTGTGACCCGTGAGGTCGCAACACCCGCTGCCAGAATGCAGCTGTTTCCAAATGGAAAGGAATAACAAATGACTTTTACAGAACGACTGACGTCTACGGCCGCAGCGGCTTTGATGGTCACTGCAACATCCGTGGCCGCGGGCGAAAAAGAAACCGTTGCCGTGTTCTATGAATTGCTGAGCATTCCGGGATCTGCCGAGCTTGTGGAAGAATTCAAGGACGTGACGCTGGAAAGTTGGGAGAGCATCGGCAACTACACCGGCAAAAACAAAACTCGTGAGGCGTTTTTGGGCCAAATGGGCGGATTTGCGCAACTTATGCCCGATCTGGATTGGGACGTGCAGGCGATGCATCAGGATGGCAACTTCGTTACTGTGCGCAGCCGCGCAACTGGTACGCCTGTTGCGCCTCTCTTTGGTGTCGATGGCGAGGGCCGCAGTTTCGATATCCTGACCATCGACATTCATGAACTGGAAGATGGCAAGATCGTCCGGACCTACCACGTTGAGGATTGGGCCACAGCGCTGCAACAGCTCGCTGGTCAGTGAGCCGGCAGGAGGTCAAGGCAATGCAGCATAGAACATTGTTCCAAACCGCTGCCATGACTGCGGTTGCGGCGATACTCGGTTCGCACGTCGCGGCGCAGGATATGGATCCGGTTAGTCAGGCCAGCTTCGACACCGTTATGGCGTTTATGGACGCCATGGGATCCGGAGACATGGATGCCATGGTGTCGCTGATGGCCGATGACATGGTTTGGCACAACGAAGGCGATAGTGAAATGCCCTGGATCGGGCCTTGGGAAGGCAAAGAGGCAATCCTTGCGTTCCTTCCCGTTTTTGGCGCCAACTTCCAAACCACGGCTTGGGAAAACGAAGACGCCTTTGCTTTTGGTGACACGGTCGCTGTATTCGGTTCGATGAACGGGATCACGACGGCATCTGGCCAAGAGATCGGAGCGTTTACGTTTGCTCTTCGCGCCAAGGTCGAGGATGGACAGGTCGTTTTGTGGAACTGGTTTGAAGACAGTTTTGCGGTGAGCGAGGCCTACCACGGTCGGTAAGACAAAAGGCGGGCCGCCTCGGGTGGGCCGCTTCTCAACACGCGGACGGGTCTGGTGATCAACGTCACCGGAACCAAGCCGCGCCGAGCCTTCGCAGCCTGTGGGAACTGGAGCATTTCGGTAGCTCATGTGCGCGACGGACGACGCTCTTTTTCAAACAGTGCCGCCCTTGATATGGCGGCTTTACCCTTTGGGTGTCGGTTGCGCATCTTTTCCTAGATAGTCTCGAACTTCCCCGACCCCTTTCAGGCCTAGCAGGTCCAGCCGGTCCGCCAGGACTTCGGCATAGAAGGGGACGTTTTCCAGACGCTCTTCCACGGTTTCTTCGATTTGCATCGCGTAGTAACCCGTTTGGTGGAAATACATGACCCGCGCCCGAATGAGTGCGGCTTTCCCTTCGAAGCCCATCGCCTCGAACATGGTTTTGAGCTGATCAATCCGAAACTCCTCGACTCCTCTCAACACTTCCGCCGTGCGTTTCGAACTGTGCGCCCATTCGCGGATGGCATTGTCGTACCTCGCGTCGATACCGTCTTCCAAAATCAATGTTCGGGTATAGGCCAGATACATTTCCCAACCGTCAGGTCCTGCCTCTTCAATCGCGCGTGTAATCTGCGCGGTATTTCGGTGCACCCAGTTCTGGCGCACGTCTTCGAGCAATTCTTCAAGGCGTTTGTACTGCCAATAGAACGCGCCTGTGGTTGCCCCGAGAGAGGTCGCCAGCTTGCGCAGGCTGACCCCGGTAATGCCTTCTTTTATAAGGGCTTGCCGCGCGGCTGAAACCCAGTCCTGGCGGCTTATTCGCTTTTGCGTTCCAGCTTTGCTTGGTGACGCATCTGGTGTTTGCCCGAGGTCACTGGGTGTCGTTTTCGAGCTTTCCATCTTGACTCTCATAACCACATAACACTAGTTATGCAAATAGCATAACAGTTGTTATGTTATCAAAGACTGAAACCTTTGGCCGCAAAACAGGAACGGACACCCAACCCGGTATGCGAAGCAGCAGAGGGTTGGGAGGCATTGATGAAAGGCTACAGGCCACGACTGATCGACAATGATCCAAGACGCCAAGGGAAAACACTAAACACCCAAGGGAGAATGACCACATGAAACAAGATCAATTGTTGATCGACCGCTTGAAACGGGCCGCCAAGGAGGGAAAGATTTCCCGGCGCTCGTTTATGCAACATTCGATCGCATCCGGCCTTTCGGTGACGGCTGCTGCCAGTTTGTGGAGCACATCCGCGAAGGCGGCGCCCCAACGAGGCGGCACGTTCCGGATCGCGCAGCATGATGGCAACGCAACAGATGGCTACGATCCGGCGAAATATGTCTCCTTTGCGGATATAGCGCTGGCGCATACCTACCGCGCTTACTTGACGATGATCATGCCGGACCAATCGCTTGGCGGCGATGTTGCAACGGAGTGGACGGCCACACCAGACGCAATGGAATGGCGGTTCAAGCTGAATGACAACGCGACGTTCCATTCCGGGAACAAGGTGACGGCGGAAGATGTCATCGCATCGATCAATTATCACCGCGGAGAAGGCAACCCGTCTGCTGCTGCATCTCTGGTCAGCGGGATCGTCGATATCATTGACAATGGCGACAACTCCGTCACGTTCAAACTGGATGCGCCCAACGCGGATCTGCCTTGGATCATGCCGGATTATCACCTGCCGATCCTGCCAGCCAAGCCAGATGGATCCATCGACTGGGAATCCGGGGATGGGTGTGGGCCTTACGTCCTGAAGAACTTTGAACCGGGCATCGGCGCCTATCTTGAACGGCATGAGGGGTGGCACGGCGAAGGGGCTTACTTTGATGCCATCGAATTCAAGATCATCAATGACCCGAATGCGCGCCAGACCGCGCTGATCACCGGTGATGCGGATGCTGCAAGCCTGCTCGAAAACAAGACCATGTCCTTGCTGAGCAGGAACCCCGACATCATCGTGGACAATGTGCCGTCCGCGTCCTGCATCACCTTGCCCATGCACACCAACAAGGCACCGTTCGACAACAACGATGTCCGCATGGCGCTGAAGTTGGCGATGAATCGGGAAGACATCGTGGAAAAAATCGCCTTTGGTGCGGCAAGCCTGGGCAATGATTTCCACCATAACGCCGCGATGCCGTACTTCCCGGATGATATCCCGCAGCGGGAATATGATCCCGATCAGGCGGCTTCGTTGTGGAAGAAGGCCGGGATGGAAGGGCAGACCCTCGAAATCTCAACCGCGGATTCGATCACGACCGGCGCGGTGGACATGCTGGTTCTCTATGCAGAACACGCAAAGGCAGCTGGCATCGACATCAAACCGATCCGGGAACCCAATGATGGCTACTGGTCCGATGTCTGGCTGAAGAAGCCGTGGATGATGTCGAACTGGGGCGCGAGGCCAACGCCGGACGTGATGTACACCCTCACCTACAAGGCGGGCGCGCCGTGGAACGAAACCTTCTGGGACAATGCGCGTTTCAACGAACTGCTGATTATGGGCAAGGGCGAACTGGATGACGCCAAACGCGCCGAGATTTATCGCGAGATGGGCATGATCCTGCGCGATGACGGTGGCACGTTGATCCCGTATTTCCCGAACTACGTCACAGGCCGCCGCAAGAATGTCCAGAACATCGGGCAGGTCGCGGCAAGCTGGGCAATGGACAGCTTCCGCGCGGGCAGTCGCTGGTGGTTCGACGGCTGAACATGGATGGAGCCAAATCCGACTCAGATCTGGCTCACATCCCATTTGCGAACAGGCTTGATCTCCCTGGTGAGGCCTGTTGTGCCCCGGCGAAACAAGGTCTACCGAATTCGCCGGGGCCAATACACGCAGGAGCGGTCAGCCAGCGAGTTCCGGGAACACACTGGTTCTTTTCACGACGCCGTAGACAAAGCTGGAGTCAATCGACCCTATCCCCCCGATGGGGTGCAGGCGTTCGCGAACGAACCTTTCGTAATCCGACAGGTCCGAGACAACCACGCGCAGCAAGTAGTCCGACAAACCGGTCATCACGAAGCATTCCAGAACTTCGGGTATCGATCGAACCTGTTCTTCGAATTGCTGGACGGTGTCTTCGACATGCCTGTCCAAGCTGACGCGGACGAACGCGGTGACAGGGAGTCCGTAAGCATCCCCATCCACATCAATGCTGTAGCTTTTGATGACACCTTCGCGCTCCAGAATGCGCAGTCTCCGCAGGCAGGGCGATGGAGACAGGTTCACCTCTTCTGACAGATCGAGATTCGTCATTCTTCCGTTGCGCTGAAGCGCTCGGATGATCTTGCGATCTGTGCTATCGAGCTTGGGATTTTTTGGCATTATATTTTACTATGATCTTAATTTTTGGCAAAAATAGCAATGTTATGCCCCTAAAACCAGTGCAAAATGCCTGCATGGGCATCAGGGATACCGACATGAAGAAAGACATTTCAGGCTTTGCAACCCGAGCCATTCATCACGGATATGACGCGCAATCCCATCAGGGGTCGCTCAATCCGCCGGTCTATCTGACCTCCACGTTCACATTCGAAAATGCGGAAGCCGGCGGTGCAATGTTTGCGGGTGAAAGCGAAGGGCATTTCTACAGCCGCATTTCGAACCCCACGCTTGACCAATTGGAACAACGGATCGCCAGCCTGGAAGCGGCGGAGGCTGGATTGGCAACGGCCTCTGGCATGGGGGCCATCACCTCCGTCTTCTGGTCGTTTATCGAGGCGGGTGATGAGGTGATCATCGACAAAACGCTGTACGGGTGTACCTTCGCATTCCTCAGCCACGGCCTCACGCGTTTCAATGTGAAAGTGACGCCGGTCGATATGACCGACCCTGTAAATCTGAGCGCCGCGATTACTGCGCGGACCAAGATCGTGTTTTTCGAAACACCGGCGAACCCCAACAACCGGCTGGTGGATATCGCGGCGATTTCTGAAATAGCGCATCGCGCCGGGGCCAGGGTGGTCGTGGACAACACCTATGCGACGCCCGTGTTGACCCGTCCGATCGAACACGGCGCCGATATCGTTGTGCATTCCGCCACGAAGTATCTGGGCGGTCACGGCGATCTTGTCGCGGGTCTGGTGGTTGGGTCCAGCGACGATGTCCAGCAGGTGCGCCTTGTCGGGCTTAAGGATATGACGGGATCGGTCATGTCACCCTTTACCGCGATGCTGATCATGCGCGGGATCAAGACGCTGGAACTGCGCGTCGAAAGGCACTGCCGATCGGCGCTGGAAGTCGCTCGGGCGTTGGAGGCACACCCGGCAGTCGACGTCGTGCACTACCCGGGGCTGAATAGTTTCGCCCAATCCGATCTGGCCCGGCGCCAGATGTCGCAATTCGGTGGGATGATCCCCTTTGAAGTGAAAGGCGGCAAAGCGGGTGGAATTGCGATGATGAACCGCCTGCAAATGATCCAGCGCGCTGTCAGCCTTGGCGATGCGGAAAGCCTGATCCAGCATCCAGCCAGTATGACGCATTCGACATACACACCCGAAGAACGCGCCATCCATGGCATCGGCGAAGGGCTTGTGCGTCTGTCGGTCGGGCTTGAGACCGTGGGTGATATCATCGACGATCTGATGGCGAGCCTGTCTCAACATAACGAGGTGGCCGCTTGATCGCATTAGAGCCCCCGCATCATTCGTTTTGCCGGTGCCCCCTGTGCGATGCACGCAGGTAAGGTATCGCGTGAGGAAACTGTCATGAGCTACACAATCGGGATCGGCCCCAACCTTCGCAAATCGGCGTATTTCGATGCAACGGTGCGGGACGGTGTGCAAAGTTTCTCGGTCTACAATCACATGCTGATCCCGGGTCATTTCGGCGATCCTGACGCCGAGTATGACCGGCTGATCCATGGCGTGGCGATGTGGGATGTGGCGGCGCAGCGGCAGGTCCAGTTGGAAGGCCCGGATGCCGCGAAACTGGCGCAATACCTGACGCCTCGCGATCTGACCAAGACCCGCGTCGGGCAGGGGCGCTATGTCCCGCTCTGCGATCATGAAGGGTGGGTTATCAATGACCCGGTGCTGCTGAAATTGTCTGACACCTGTTTCTGGTTGTCCGTGGCCGATAGTGACATTCATCTCTGGGCTGCGGCCATCGGACGCGAGCGGGGCTGGCGCGTGACCGTCAGTGAACCGGATGTCTCGCCGCTTGCTATTCAGGGACCGCAGGCTGAGGACGTGACAGCCGGTCTCTTCGGAGACGAGATCCGTGCATTCAAGTACTTTGGGTTCCGTCAGATGGAATTGGACGGCATCCCCTTGGTCCTGGCGCGATCCGGTTGGTCCAAGCAAGGCGGGTTTGAGTTGTACCTTCAGGACAGTCGCGAAGGTCTGCGCCTTTGGGACATGGTCAAGGAGGCCGGAAAACCCTTCGACATCGGGCCGGGCGCGCCCAATGATACGGAACGGTTGGAAAGTGGTCTGATGTCTTACGGTGCAGACATGCGCTGGCAGACGCATCGTGCGACGCCGTTCGAGATGGGCATGGGCTCTTTCGTAGCGCTTGACGCAGGGCATGATTTCGTGGGTCGCGCGGCACTGGCGCGGATCGTGAAAACCGCACCGGCCCGTCAACGTGTGGGTCTCTTTATCGATGGCTCGCCGACCCCACCGGGTCATCCCGTGCCCCTCGTGCAGGGTGGCGAAGAGGTCGGGTACGTGAGCGAAATTGCCTTCTCCAAACGTGTCGGGCGCACGATTGGCGTCGGCGTCATCCGGTCCGATCTGACAGACGGTGCGAACGGGCTTGCCATCTCTGTTGCTGGCCGGACGCACGAGGCGCGCGTGACGGAAATCCCCTTCGTTTGAGCACCAGGAGAACAAGATGACATCCAGATCGATCTGATGAATTACTTACCAGACCACAACACAATGACTGCCTGACGAAACGATAGAAAACCAGAGAAGACAAGCAGCGCCACTGCGGCGCTGAACGGAGGAACTATGTCTGATAGATCAATCAAAGGCGACCATCACAGCACAGCGCCCAAGCGGGATGTTGACGGCTGGTTGAAAGATCTGGATCGCAAGCGTCAATCCGGGCCTTTCATCGGTGACAGACATGCGCATGACGTGGGCATGTCGACGCGGGCAGTGCATGCAGGCACCCATGACGACCCGCGCACCGGTGCGGTTGGCACGCCCATCTACCAAACATCTACATTCATTCTCGACAATGATCAGTATGAAGCCGTGGAAGAAGGCTTTGCGCGGGATCGGTTCATCTACTCCCGTTACGGCAACCCGTCGCAATGGGCCGTTCAGGAAAAGTTGGCAGCGCTGGAAGGCGCGGACTCCGCGATGGTGTTCAGTTCAGGCATGGCCGCGATCACGGCCACTGTTCTGGCATTGGTCGACAAGGGCGCTCATGTTGTTGCCGCCAGTGACCTCTATGGCGGCACATACAACCTCTTCAATCAGGAATTTCCTTCGCTCGGCATGTCCGCCACCTTGGTCGATTCCTACGATCTTGAAGCGATCGAAGCCGCGATCCAGCCCAATACGCAGCTGCTCTATTTCGAGGTCATCACGAATCCGGTTCTGAAGGTGGTCGACATCCCAGGCTTGGTTGAGATTGCCCGGCGCCACAATCTGCGCCTTGTGGTGGACAGCACCTTTGCCCCGCCCCCTGTGATGCGTCCTCTGGACCTTGGGGTCGATGTTGTCATCCATTCGGCCTCAAAATACCTCAACGGGCATTCCGATCTGATCGCGGGCGTCGCGGCAGGCCCGCGCAAACTGATCGATATGATCTGGCCGCGCTTGCTCAACTACGGTGGATCGCTTGATCCCCATGCCTGCTTCTTGCTGGAGAGGGGGTTGAAAACCTTGCCCATCCGGATGCGCGCTCATGAAGAAACTGCGACGGCGCTGGCAAAGCATCTCGAAGGCCATCCGGCGGTCGAGCGGGTGCTTTACCCAATGCTGCCCAGCCATCCGGATCACGCACGCGCCAAGCGGTTGATGAAAATGGGCACCGGCAACGTGACCTTTTTCGTCAAAGGCGGGGATAGGGCAGCCCTGCACCTTCTGGATCACCTGCGCCTGCCGAAACAGGCAACCTCCCTGGGCGGTGTGGAAAGCCTGATCAGCCTGCCCTTCAACTCATCTCAGGCCACGATGACATCGCGTCAGAGGGCAGATATCGGCATTCACCCCGGATGCGTCCGCCTGTCGGTGGGCATTGAAGACGCAGCCGACCTGGTCGCCGATTTCGACCAGGCCCTCGCCGCCATTCACCCTGAGAAGGACCTTACCCATGCGTAACAATATTCCCACTGCCGCCCTTAGCGAGTTCGTCAATGAAGTCGCTGAGACCTCCGAAGAAGGTCTCATGACCTACGGGATTGAGATCGATTGGGAGAGTGGAACACGCACCCGCACCCAAACGAAACCAATGCTCGTGGGCCCGCATCGTGTGAGCCGGTCTTTCACGTGGAAGGCCGATGAACCGCGCCAGCTTTTGGGCAACAATCACGGGCCCAATCCGCAAGAGCTTTTGCTGTCTGGCCTTGGATCCTGCATGATGGTCAGCTTTATCGCCGGGGCCACTGCCGAGGGCATCCAACTGGACTCCGTCAAGATTGATTTCGAAGGTGTTCTGGATCTGCGCGGGTTTCTGGGGCTGGGCACAAACGCGGCCGTCGGTTTCCCCGACATAAACTACACGATTCACGTCACAGGGGATGCCACGCCGGAGCAGTTCGAAGACTTGCATCGCAAGGCCATCTCCCACAGCCCGAATGCACAAACCATTGAAAATCCCGTCCGGTTGAACGGCCAAATCATCAGCACACAGATTTCGGAATGATCCGGGAAAAGGACCACGCCATGCTCACGCACATCCAGCATCTCAAAACCATCGAACAACGGCTTTTGTGGCTGTCGCACTGGATGATCCATCACGCCAACCATGTGCGTCCAAAAGTGGACGGTATCAAGGTGGGCGGGCATCAGGCCAGTTCGGCGTCGATGGTGTCCATCATGACCGCACTCTACTTTTCCGCGTTGCGCCCCGAAGACCGTGTCGCGGTGAAACCGCACGCCTCCCCGATCTTTCACGCGATGCAATACATGATGGGCAACCAGACCCGCGAGAACATGGAAAACTTTCGTGGCTTCGGCGGCGTGCAAAGTTATCCAAGCCGAACCAAAGATATAGACGACGTGGATTTCTCCACCGGATCGGTCGGGTTGGGCGTGGCGATCACGGCCTTTGCATCTTTGGTTCAGGATTACATCAATGCCAAAAACTGGGGCAATGATGTGCCACTGGGCCGGATGGTGGCGCTTGTGGGCGATGCTGAGTTGGACGAAGGCAACATTTATGAGGCCCTCCAGGAAGGGTGGAAAAATGATCTGCGCAATACGTGGTGGATCATCGACTACAACCGCCAGTCTCTGGACGGTGTGGTGCGCGAAGGGCTGTTTGCGCGGATCGAGAAAATCTTTGCCGCCTTCGGCTGGGACATGGTGCGCGTCAAACACGGTGTGTTGCAGCGCGCAGCATTCGAAGAACCAGGCGGTGAAAAACTGCGCGACTGGATCGATGCCTGCCCAAATCAGGACTACTCTGCGCTTACCTTCATGGGCGGATCGGTCTGGCGCAAACGCCTGATGGACGATCTTGGCGATCAGGGGGAGGTCAGCGCCCTGATAAACCGACGCAGCGATGACGAACTGGCGGCCCTGATGGAAAACCTGGGCGGCAACTGCGTCGAAACGATGGCCGAAACCTTTGCGACGGTGGATCATGATCGCCCGACATGCTTTCTGGCCTACACGATCAAGGGGTGGGGCACCCCGATTGCCGGGCACAAAGACAACCACGGCGGCTTGATGAACACGACACAATTCGCCGAATGGCAAGCCCATATGGGTATTGCTGCTGGCCAGGAATGGGAGCCACTGGCAGGCGTGACCGATCCTGACGCACTGAGACAGTTTTTGTCGAAAGTGCCATTCTTCGCGAAGGGTCCGCGCCGGTTTCAAGACACGTCCATTGATGTTCCAAGCATCGACCTGTCGTCTGATCGTGAGATATCCACTCAAATGGCCTTCGGGAAGATTCTCGATGATCTCGGCAAGAGCGACAGTGCATTGGCGGCACGCATTGTGACCACGTCGCCAGATGTCACAGGCACTACAAATCTTGGTCCTTGGGTGAACCGTCGCAAGCTCTTTGCACGGACCGAGCAATCCGATGCATTCATCGAACACCGCATCCCCTCCACGGCAAAATGGGTCTTCACCCCGGAAGGCCAGCATATTGAACTCGGTATTGCTGAAATGAACCTAATGTTGCTTCTTGCCGCGGCGGGCCTCAGCCACAGTCTGTTTGGAAAGCGTCTTATCCCGATTGGCACTCTCTACGATCCTTTTGTGGCCCGTGGCCTCGATGCCCTGAACTATGCTTGCTATCAGGATGCCCGCTTTATTCTGGTGGGCACGCCATCAGGTGTGACGCTGGCACCGGAGGGTGGCGCGCACCAGTCTGTCGGCAGCCCACTGATCGGTATGTCCCAAGACGGTCTGGCCGCTTTTGAACCCGCCTTTGCGGATGAGTTGGCCGTTATCATGGAATGGGCCTTTGATTATCTGCAACGCAGCGGCGAAGGCGACCCAGATGAGCGCACATGGCTGAGGGACGAAACAGGCGGGTCGGTGTATCTCAGGCTCACCACCAATCCGATGGAACAACCCGGAAAGCGCCACGACGATGCTTTCCGCCAAGGGGTCATCGACGGCGCATATTGGTTGCGCAAGCCCGGGCCGAATTGCGAGTTGGTGATTGCCTATCAGGGTGCCGTGGCCCCCGAAGCGATCAAGGCCGCTGGCAGGATCGCGGAAGGGCGCCGCGACATCGGCGTCCTGGCCGTCACATCGGCAGACCGACTGAATGCAGGATGGACGGCGGCGCAACGGGCCCGGTCCCGCGGCGCGCAGAACGCCACCTGCCACGCGGAAACCCTGATGCAAGATCTGCCTTCGCATTGCAAACTGGTGACGGTGATCGACGGGCACCCGGCCACGTTATCATGGCTTGGCAGCGTTTGTGGGCATAAAACGATACCGTTGGGGGTGGAGCACTTCGGCCAAACCGGCACGATCGGTGAACTCTACGCACACCATGGGATCGACGCCGACACGATCATGCGAAAGGTTCAGAACCTGACGGCGGGAAAACAGTTTGAAAGCCGACTGGTGCCGACGACCTGTTAACGCGGATCCGCCCTTCTGGGCGGCTCTTGCGGTCTTTAATCGAACAGCTTTCGGAACTTGAGACCCGCGTGAACCCTTATCGTTCCATGCCTTACAAGATGAGAAATCGCCTAAAGCAGTCAACGCAAGAGCATCTGGATATTTTGACGGCAATTTTTGACGGCGAGCCCGCGAAAGCCGCCGATCTCATGAGAAGCCACATGATGTTGCAAGGCCAGCGCCTTCCACTTTTGCTGCAAAGCGTAAGTTGACGTCTTTCGTGCCCTTACCAAGTCTGGGGCTTCGACATTCTGACGTCAGCGACGGACATTGAACCGATCAGACGCCCAAGAAGTTGTTTCCAGTCCAAACGCGGTAAACGCGCGGCCCGAAGCTGACGTTGATCACATCAAGGGCTGTGCTATGGTCTTCGTCAATCCCAATCCGCGGCTTGCGGAAATCAGAGTGGTTAATATGTGCAGCTTGTTTGCCGAGACGGACCACACTTTGGATGTGGTGGAGGTGTTCTGCCGCACATACCAACCCGACGGCATCGCGGAGGAGGAGGTTGCCATTGGGGTCAAAACCCATCGGGGCCAGATTGGGCTCTATGAAGGCGCTGCTGTGAAACCGGCTGAAGAGGTTGGGCTGAAAGTGGTCAAGAACCGCTGCTGACGGATCAGGTTTTCCGATCTTGCTGGAAAACGGGGCTGGATTTGATCGCCCAGACGGCCTCAGCTTCGGCGGATCAAACTGCCTGAATACTGCAAAAGGGAGGACTCTTTTATGAAGACTGTCACGACACAACTCAACGATGTGGCAATTGGCAAGGTCGCAAGCCTTGCCGAAAAGATATCATCAGAACCACACGTTGCTGACACCACTTGGCGTGCTGACGTACAATGGACCGGTGGGTTCAGGTCAGAGGCCAAAGTGCGTGGTTTTTGTCCTGCGAAATCCGATGAACCGGCCCAGCTTGGCGGCACCGATACAGGACCAAACCCAGTGGAACAGATCCTCGGGACGCTGGGCAATTGCCTTGCCGTAGGCTACGCGGCCAATGCCACGGCGGCAGGTATCACAATCAAAGACATGAAAATCGAATTGGAGGGAAATTTAGACCTTCACACCTTCCTTGGTCTCAAAGATGGCAATGCCGGGTTTAGCGACATCAGTGTCAAGGTGCATATTGAAAGTGACGGTTCTGCCGACGGCCTCAGATCATTGCATCAAAAAGTCATTGCAACATCGCCGGTCGGCCACACCCTCGGGCGCGCTGTACCCCTTGATATCAACCTTGCCTGACGATTTTCAGTAATTATAGCAGCTTTGCTGCCGCGCCTCAGAAGTCCGGAGCCTCGTTCGGCGCGCGTCAACCTTTCATGGCCCAAGCCTGACTTTTGGCCAACCTGACCCATCCGGCAGCGGATCCCGTCAAAGTCGCCCGCTTTGCCGACACTAAGACTGGGCGTCGGCCGACAGGATTTGCACCCGCGCCGCAGTAACAAGAAGGGGCAACACTACTTGGGTTGTGTTTGGTGTCCCTATGTCGCGCGGCTAGCCGGGCATCGGAAAACATGCAGCAGTCTTTCTGCAACGTGTCATTCCAAGGAACAGTGGAGATACTTGGCTGGGGTGGTAGGATTCGAACCTACGATACACGGTACCAAAAACCGCTGCCTTACCACTTGGCTACACCCCAAACGTGACGTGCGACATAACTTGAGGATGGCGGCACTGCAAGACCGGAATGCGCTATTTTTTGTCCGAATAACGACGGCGAACGGGTTGCTTGATCAATCCAGCACTTCGTCCGGGTTTACGCCCCACAGCTTGACTTTCGGCGCCCAGCCCCGATAGCCGTCCACGGACAACCGGCACCAGTCCAGCAAGCACTCATCCACCCGTGCGATCACCCCTAGTTCCAGATGAGCCACAGGGTTCGCCTCTTCGCGCGGTTTGGTCCTGAGCGTCAACATGTCGGCTTCCACCAGGGCCGTGCGCACGCCTGACAAAAGCGAATAGTGAACCCAACCGCCTGCGCCGTCGCGATCCCGCACGCGGCGCCAATTGCCGTATTCTGCGATGATCTCAAGGGGCACGTCCTCTGCCCTGAAAATCCAGTCGATCCGATGGGTCAGGCTGGGACCCCGCCGCACATTGGCCTCAGGGGCCTTCATTGATACAAATCGGGGCAACGGCAGATTGGTCACCGGGCCGCGATCTTGCGCAGCGGCGTTTGTGGCCACTGTCAAAGACAAGGCCAACGCTAGTACCGAACGGATCACTGTGCCCAGAACACACGAGGTCAAACGCGAAAGTGTCATCCTGCTCTCATCTCAATTATGCGAGGTTCTTGTGCCTCGTCGATTTACGCGTCACTCTGACATTCAGGACGCAGCTTTGAAAGGGCGAGGAGGGAGGCCATGCCAATTGAGCGGCTAAGTGTTGTCGTTACGCGACGCTTACCCCAGCCCGTGGAGGCGCGGCTGGAAGAATTGTTTGATACAACACTCAACCCGGATGACACGCCCATGAGCCGGGATGCGCTGGTGGCCGCGATGAAAACGGCGGATGTGCTGGTGCCCACCATCACCGACCGAATTGACGCGGGCATGCTGGGGCAGGCGGGGGAACGGTTGAAACTGATCGCCAATTACGGGATGGGCGTGGACCACATTGATGTCCACACTGCGCGGCAGCGCGGCATCCTTGTGTCAAATACGCCTGGCGTTCTGACGGATGATACCGCCGACATGACCATGGCGCTCATCCTCGCTGTGCTGCGACGCATCCCCGAGGGTTTGTCTGTCATGCAGAACGCGGCCTGGGACGGCTGGTCTCCCACGGCGCATCTGGGCGGGCGCGTGGCAGGGCGGCGGCTGGGCATTCTGGGCATGGGCCGCATCGGGCAGGCGGTGGCGCGGCGCGCGGGGGCCTTTGGGATGCAGGTGCACTATCACAACCGCCACCGTCTGCGGGCGGAGACGGAAGAAGAGTTGCAGGCCACCTATTGGGAAAGCCTGGATCAGATGGTGGCACGCATGGACGTGTTGAGCGTCAATTGTCCGCACACGCCCTCGACCTTCCATTTGATGAACGCGCGACGGCTGAAGTTGATGAAACCTGATGCTGTGCTGGTCAACACCTCGCGCGGCGAGGTGGTGGATACGAATGCGCTCACGCGCATGCTGCGCGCAGGCGAAATCGCAGGAGCGGGACTCGATGTCTATGAACAGGGCATGGACCTCAATCCCCGCCTGCGCGCGTTGAAGAACGTCGTGCTGCTGCCTCATATGGGCTCGGCCACGCAAGAGGGACGCCTTGAGATGGGCGAAAAAGTCCTTCTGAACATCAAAACCTTCGATGATGGCCATCGTCCGCCCGACCAAGTGGTGCCGTCCATGCTTTAGATCAGCGGTCGCGCCTTTTGATCGGGCGCGCTATGAGTACTTTTAGCCAAAAAGAAGCCAGGTCGGGTTTGCTTTTTTTGGGCCGGAAATACTCAAATCCGACTTGTGCCACGCGCATTTGACCGTGGGATTATTCGCCTGAGAGGACCATCAGATGTATCGCTTCCTTTTGCTCTTGATCTTCGTGCCATATCTTGCGCTGGCGCAGGAGGCGGCAGATGCCGTGGCACCGGAGGCTGCCGGGGCCGGGCAGGTCAGTGCCTCAGAGGCCGCCACTGCCGCGCAGAAGAAAAAGGCGGCGGGGCAACCGGCCGAGGCCGCGAATTGGATGGTCGCGGCGGCAAATCCGCTGGCCGTGGATGCCGGTGCCAGAGTGCTGCGGGACGGCGGCACGGCTGCGGATGCCATGGTCGCGGTTCAGGCGGTTCTGGGGCTGGTGGAGCCGCAGAGTTCGGGCCTCGGCGGCGGGGCGTTTCTGGTTTGGTATGACGGCGTAACGGGTGAGCTGACCACGCTTGACGGTCGTGAAACGGCACCTCTGGCCGCTACGCCGCGGCTCTTTCAGGATGAAAATGGCGAACCGATGGGGTTCTTTGATGCCGTGGTGGGTGGGCGAGCGGTCGGCACGCCCGGCACGCCGCTATTGATGCAAAGCGCACATGAAAAATGGGGCCGCGTCGAATGGTCCGGCTTGTTTGAGGAAGCCATTGCGCTGGCGGAAAACGGATTTGCCGTCAGCCCCCGCATGGCCGGTGCCGTCGCTGGCGATGCCGACCGGTTGTCCAGCCATCCCGCCACGTCCGCCTATTTCCTGCCCGGCGGGGTCCCTGTTGCGGAAGGGCAAATCCTGAAAAACCCTGATTATGCAGGCAGTCTGCGCGCCCTCGCGCAAGGAACAGAGTCCTTCTATACCGGCGCCATCGCGCGCGACATCGTTGCGGCGGTGCAGGGCGCGGACAATCCCGGCGTTCTCAGCATGCTCGACCTTGCCATCTACAGCGTGAAGGAGCGCGACGCCGTCTGTGCCGACTATCGCGGCCATGATGTGTGCGGCATGGGGCCGCCGTCGTCTGGCGCGTTGACCGTGGGGCAAATTCTGGGCCTGCTGAATGGTTTTGATCTGGCGGCGATGGGCCCTGACAGCCCGGAGGCATGGCGACTGATCGGCGATGCCAGCCGCCTCGCCTTTGCAGATCGCGGGCGCTACATGGCCGACAGTGATTTCGTGCCCGTTCCCGTCAAAGGCCTTGTTGATTCGGCCTATCTGGCCGACCGTGCCGCCCTGCTTCAAAACGATGCGGCCTTGCCAGAGGTGACACCCGGCACCCCGGACTTCGATCACGCGCTCAATTGGGCGGACGATGTCTCGCTCGAGCTGCCATCGACCTCGCATATCTCCATCGTTGATCAATACGGCAACGCGCTGTCGATGACGACGACGATCGAAAACGGGTTCGGATCCCGTGTCATGGTGCGGGGATTCCTTTTGAACAATGAACTTACAGATTTCTCCTTCCGCAGCCATGTGGATGGCGTACCCATCGCCAACCGGGTTGAACCAGGCAAGCGGCCACGCTCCTCCATGTCGCCCACCATTGTTCTGAAAGACGGCAAACCGGTTCTGGTTGTCGGGTCTCCCGGGGGCAGCCGAATTATCGGTTACGTGGCCAAGACCATCATTGCACATCTGGATTGGGGGATGGACGTGCAGCAGGCGATTGACCTGCCTCATCTGGTCAATCGTTTTGGCACATATGACGTGGAAGCGGGCCGTGTGTCAGCCAGCATGGTCAACGCGCTCAGCGCGAAGGGGTTTGAGGTCAGCCCGCGCCCTCTTACTTCCGGGTTGCATGCAATTTCCATCGGGGACGCGCTTTTGGGCGGTGCGGATAATCGGCGAGAGGGGATCGCCTTGGGTGAGTGACGCGCCTTAATTCGCCTATAACTGATCTGAATATTGCCCAAATCCGCTGGCATCCTGACGCCAACAGATCAGGAGCCAACACATGTCAATCTTCAACCCTTACGCCATCGGATTTGTCTGCGTCGCAGCAGGCTCTGTCGTGGGCGTCGATTACGTGATGCAAGCCAAGGCCGCCGGGTCCCATCCCGGCGCATACTCGTTCACAACTTATCTTGGCCAGTATGGCCTGCGGGTGGATGACACGCTGGCCCATATCGACAAGACGCGCCGCCAGTCGGTGGAGGCGCGCATGCATCTGCCGATGGAACCGGAAGGCTGGGAACGGGTGGACTGGGATATTGGTGCGATCGACATGAATGACGTGACCCGTGGCATGAACATCGTGCAAAGCATGGCGGCCAAGAATGAACGGAGCAAGGCGATCGCCTTGGCCAATTACGAAGCGTGGGAATATCGCAAGGGTGATCAGGTCGTGCGCATCTCTGCAAGTTTCGAGGAAGCGCGGGAACCGTCGGACACTGCGATTTCCGGCCAACTGACAGGCACCTTCTTCCCGGTGGCAGAGGCGCAATACCGGTCTTTCAAGGCTGTGGGCAATGTGCCGTTTCTGGCCGTGACGGACGCAAAGCACCCAAAACAAGTGACCCAAACGCTGCTTGAGGCGCGCCTTGGTGATGAAATCCTGATCGCCGTTGCGGCGGATGCCGATCTGCACGAGGTGCTTGCCCTGCTCGAACAGATCGATTTCAACAGCCTGAACCTGATGCTGCCTGAACCGCTGCCGTACTTGAACGAGGGCGCGCCGCAACTGTCCGCAAACCAATTGATGACGCTGGGTGGCTTTCAGGCCCGTGCACTCAATTCCGGGGAACCCCTCGCTGAAGAGGTTGTCGCCGCGATCTTAGCGGGTGACATCGTCGAAGAAATCGAAGATGAAAGCGCCGTCGCCGAAGAAAGCACTGCCGGGACCCAAGAGGAAAAGCCTGCCGCCAAACGCCTTCAGCTGTCCGGTGGCCGGTCTTGCCTTGGTGAGGGGTCCAACCTCTGCAATTGAAACCCACAAGGGCGGATGAGTTACCCGCTGACACGGTCGGGGTCGGTTTTGCGCTCTCTTGCGTCGGCTGAACCCTGCGCGCCCGCGCGGTCGTGATAAAACTCCCTCAGATCAGTACGTGAGGGAGTCGCGCCATGAAAACGCAAGTCAAAGCTCTGGTTGTCGGCGGCGGGGCCGTGGGCACATCCATCGCCTATCATCTGGCCCGCGCGGGCTGGGACGATGTGATGCTCATCGAACGCGATGAACTTACCTCAGGGTCCACCTGGCACGCGGCGGGCTTGCTGCCCTATTTCAACATGTCCTACGCGACGACCCACATCCACGACTACTCGATCAAGTTTTACAAGACGCTCGAAGAGGAAACCGGTCTCAACGCGGGATTTTACGTGGTGGGCAACCTGCGCATGGCGCAAACGCAGGAGCGGATGGACGAATACATGCTCTACGCCTCCACGGCGGAAACGTGCGGTGTCCCGTTTGAATGGCTGAGCCCGAAGGACATCAAGGATCGCTACCCGCTGGTCCGGACGGAGGATCTCAAGGGCGCGATTTACCACCCCACGGATGGCTATATTAACCCTGCCGATGTCACAATGGCGATGGCCAAGGGCGCCCGCCAGCGTGGCGTTACCATTGAGCGCAAGTGGCAGGCCGACGGGTTCGAGTGGAAAGGCGATCATTGGGATGTGACGCTGACCAAGATGGTGGAAAAGGGCGGCAATCTGGTGGCCTCTGACGAACAGGTCGTGGTCAGCGCCGAACATGTGGTCACGGCCAGCGGCAACCACGCCCAACGCACCGCCAAAATGCTGGGTATCAAGATGCCGGCCATCCCGGTGGAGCATCAGTACATCGTCACAGAGCCTGACCCTGCACTGGTCGAATGGCGCAAGAACAACCCTGAACACCCCGTTCTGCGCGATGCCGATGCCAAATGGTACGTCCGCGAAGAACGCGGCGGCTGGATCCTCGGTCCATATGAATACAACGCGCCCGCGCGGTTCGAATACGCCGTGCCGGACAGCTTCCGCGCTGATCTTTTCCCGCTGGATCTGGAACGGATCGAAGAAGAATACATGTCCATGATCCACCGCATTCCATCCTCGGAAACCGTGGGTCTGAAGGACGACTACAACGGTCCCATCTGCTACACCCCCGATGGCAACCCTTTGGTGGGTCCTGCACCTGGCTTGCGCAATATGTGGCTTGCCGAAGGCTTCTCCTTTGGCATCACTGCGGCGGGTGGCACGGGATACTACCTCGCCCAGATGATGGTCGAAGGAGAGGCCGAGATCGACATGGCCTCGCTTGATCCCAAACGGTACTCGCAGAACTGGATGACGACCGAATACGCGGCCCGGAAGAATGAGGAATGCTACTCCCACGTCTACATCCTGCACCACCCAGATGAAGAGCGTGAAGCCTGTCGCCCGCTGCGCACGGCACCCGCCTATGACCGTCAGAAGGCCCGCGGCGCGCAGTTTGGCTTCGTCAATGGCTGGGAACGGCCCAACTACTACGGCCCGCTCGATGCGCCGGATAACTTCGATCATGACGCGCGTAGTTTCCGCCGCGGCGGCTGGTGGCAATACGCGGTGGATGAGGCCAAGGCGATCCGCGAAGGCGTGGGCCTCATCGACGCCACTGCCTTTACCAAGCATATCGTGCAGGGGCCGGGCGCGACCGCGTTCCTTGATTGGTTCACTTGCAACAAGCTGCCCAAGGTCGGACGGATCAACCTCACTTACGCCCTGACCGCCCATGGCACCACGCGCACTGAATACACCATCGTGCGGCTGGGAGAGGACAAGTATTACCTGGTCTCTGCCGGGGCCTGGACGGAATATGACGCTGATTTCCTGCGCAAGGCCGCAGAGGACAAGATGGGTGAACTTGGCTATATTGAAATCCAGGATGTCACCACGCAATGGGGCGTCTTCGCCATCGCCGGGCCGAAATCCCGCGACGTGCTGAATGAGGTGATCAAGGATCCAGATCCCGCGACTGCACTGTCCAACAAACGATTCCCGTGGCTTTCGGCCCGCCAGATCGAATTGGGCATGTGCCCGGTCAACGCCATCCGCGTGGCCTATACAGGCGAGCTTGGTTGGGAACTGCATCACCCGATGGAAATGCAGAACTACCTGTTCGATCTGCTCGAAGGGGCGGGTGAAAAGCACGGGATGAAACTGGTCGGGGCGCGGGCGCAAAACTGGCTGCGGCAGGAAAAATCCTACCGCGCCTTTGGCACAGAACTGGGCCGCGATGCCAACCCGCTTGAGGCAGATCTGCCGCGTTTTGTGGATCTGGAAAAAGAGTTTCACGGCAAGGACAAGATGGTCGAGATGGGCGTGCGCGTGAAATGCTGCACGATGCTGATCGAGGGGCCAGACGATGCCGATCCGTGGGGCCGTGAGGCGCTCTACACTGAGGATGGCACCCGCGTCGGGCGTCTGACCTCGGGTGGCTATTCCGTGCATTTCGGCCGGTCCATCGGCATGGGCTACGTTGCCCCCGACCTGGCCGTGGAAGGCACCAAGCTGAAGGTCAAGATGCAGAACAAGCTGTGGGATGTGACCGTGACCTGTGACAGCCCCTACGACCCCAAAAACGAAACGATCCGCAAAGATGGGTAAGTGATCAAGGGCGGCCTCAGGGCCGCCCTTTTGGCTCGAACTTTTCTTTCGATTTCGAGGCTGGTTTCGTCGAACGGGCGCGTCCAGCGCAAAACGGCCTTAAGATCAGGCCCCGCATAAAACGCCAAGGCGCATGACGGCCCCGCGCCAAAAGCCCAGCAAGCGGCAGGCAGGCTTTAATGGCGACGCTGGTCAGGGCGAAATGGCGGATATCAGCGCTTGTAGCCGTCAATCCGATGCTGTGTCTCGGTGGCTTCGCTTTTGAGCCATTGAACAAACCGTCGCTGTTGCGGTCGCTGGGACGTTTGCTCACGCTGTTGAAGGCGAAAAGGGTGTGGTGCCGGCAACCCCTTGTTGGGCGGATACGGGAGCACGAGCGACCCTTTCTCAATATCTTTCTCTATCAACGAGATGCCGCAAACCAGAAAACCGATATCCGTCCGCACGGCTTCAAGCGCCATCTTTGCGCGTTTGTAATGTGGCCCACGTTCCACGCCGACACGGCGGGTTCCAAAAGCCTGAAACCATTCCCGAAATCCTGGCCGGTCATCCTGACTGCGATGCTCTTCCAAATGCAGAAGGGGCATTCCCTCCATTTCATGCTCGGCGTCGTAATCTGCAATTCGGCGTAAGTTGTCCGGGCTGCACACCGGCACCAGATAGTCTGTGAACAATTCCTCCCCGTTTTCGGCGCCGCCATACTCCACGCGAATGTCTGGCGCGCCCAAGCGCATTGGAACATCACCAGCACCGTTTATGCAGAAGAGTATGTTTGGATTTTCTTCGCGGAATGAGGTCAGTCTGGGGGCCAGCCACAGTTCGGACCAATCCGGGTCAGCAACGATATGCAGTTCGCTGACGCGCTGGAAATCCAGTGTCGAAGACACGCGCTCCAGCGCGGAAAAAGCAGCGCGAAGATCCGGCAATGCCCTGGAAAGTTCGGGTGTAGGATGCAAACCGGACCGGCCCCGAACCAAAAGATCAGTCCCAAGGTAGAGTTCGAGCGCACGAATCCTTTGTCCAACGGCAGCAGGAGTGATCCCCAGCTCTTGCGCTGCCGCCTTCAAGGAACCCGTTCTAAGGGCAATCTCGATGGCTTGAAGAGACCTTAAATGCGTCGTCATGAGCTTTTGATAAAGAATTTCTTTATACATGGCAAATTTCTTAATCAATTACGCAATTTTTCTTTATCTGATGAAAGAAATTTTAGTTCGCCCAAGCCGTCCCCGAGTGCCAATGTGTCTGCACAGCAAAGATGGGAGAAACAGCATGCTGAAGCGATTTTTGATCGAAAGGGATATTCCTGGAATTGGTGAATTTTCACTGACCGAACTCTGCGCCGCTTCTCGCGCGTCGAACAAAGCGCTCAACGACGTTGGTCCTGGCATCCAATGGCAACACTCGTACGTTGCGGGAGACAAGACCTTTTGCATTTACTTGGCCGAGAGCGAGGCCGAAATTCAGAAACACTCTGAATTGTCTGGTATTCCAGTGGGCAAGATCACCGAGGTTCCACAAATCATTGATCCGCTGACAGCCAACAACTGACTGACACGGCAATGCGCACCGCCATGTCACGTATAATGGGTTGCGCGGGCATCGCCGCAAACCCATTTTCCCTGCGTGGGGCCATGTGCAGGCTGCGTTGCCCATCTCGGCTCAAACGGTCGATGATGGGCAGGGCATCTTGGGGCAGGCCCGCGTCCGACAACCGGTCATCAAACCTTCAAGTTCTGGCGCAAGACCGCCGACAAGACTTAAAACGCCTCGGGTTTCGCCTCCCGTGCCATGTGATCCAACACAGCGTTGACGAATTTGGGTTCCTTGCCTTCGGGGTAAAAGCTGTTCGCGATATCCACGAATTCCACGATCACCACCTTGGGCGGGGCCTCACCCTCCAGCAGTTCCGCCCCGGCCGCGCGGAACAGCGCGCGTAGCGTGGGGTCGATGCGATCAATAGGCCATTTGGCCACCAGCGCCCGGTCTGTCATCTGATCGATCTTGGCCTGCCAGTTCACGGCGTCCGCGATCAACGCTTGGAACAGGTCCACATCGCCTTCATTCATCTCAACACCGTCATCGACTTCCGCCCCAAAACGGTGGGTCAGAAATTCCGCCGTCACGGCCTCGGCGCTTTGCCCGGAATGTTCCATCTGGAACAGGGCTTGAACGGCGTAAAGCCTTGATGCAGAACGCATTTTTCTGCGGGCATTGCCAGAGAGGGCAGGGGTCTCGCTCATGCTGTGGTCGGTCCTTTTGCGTCGCCGGCCAGCCGGTATTCGTCCAGTTCAGGTTTGAACCCGATGCCGCCCTTGGGCTTGCCCCATTTCCGCGAGAGCGCGATCAGATGCAAGGCCGCTGCCGCAGCACCTGCGCCTTTGTTCATCTGTTTGGGATCCGCCCTTGCAACGGCCTGTTCGCGGTTTTCAACGGTCAGGATGCCATTGCCCACCAAAGTGCCGGTCAACCCCAGCATGGTCAGCCCCCGGGAGCTGTCATTGCATACCGTCTCGTAATGCGTCGTCTCCCCGCGGATCACGCAGCCAAGCGCGACGAAGCCGTCGAAATTGCTCATTCGGTCGGCCATGGCGATGGTGGTCGGGATCTCCAGCGCGCCGGGCACTTCGACGACCTCATGAGTGCCGCCCACCGCCTCAATCTCGGCCAGCGCACCTTCGATCATCATGTCGGCGATGTCGCGGTAAAACGGGGCCACCACCACAAGCAACTTCACCGGGTCGCTGAACTCTGGGCGAGGCAGGATGTATTCGGTACCGGCCATGTTCTTATCCTTCGCTGAGGGGCCGTGTGCCCACAATGGAAATCCCGTACGCATCAAGCCCGAGGTAGCGCGTGTCAGGGTTGTCCGTCAGCAGGATCAGCTGTTTGACCCCCATCGTCACCATGATCTGGCTGCCCAAACCCGTCTGTTTCACGGTGCGCGGGCCTTCGTCTTCCACGTGTTCCTTGGCCAGTGTCGGGCGCGGTTGGCGATAGAGGAACACAGCCCCACGGCCCTCTTCGGCGATGATATCCATGGCGCGCTGCAACTTTCCCGTGGGCACACCATCGGAGGTGTCGAGCGATATGCCTAGCACATCTTCCAGCGCGTTCAGCGCATGGGTGCGCGCCAGAACCGGCCGCCCGTCCTGCACATCGCCCTTTGTCAGTGCCAGATGTTCGGTGCCTGTTTCATCAACAAAGACCCGCATATCCCATTCACCACCGTGGGAAGACGTGACGCGTTCATGACGGACTTCGCGGACCAGATTGTCATGCCTGTGACGATAGGCGATCAGATCGGAAATCGTGCCGATCTTCAGCCCATGCGTCTGGGCAAATTCCACCAGATCGGGCAGCCGCGCCATGGTGCCGTCATCCTTCATGATCTCACAGATCACGCCGGACGGGTGCAGCCCGGCAAGTCGCGCAATATCGACAGCCGCTTCCGTATGCCCGGCGCGCACCAGCACACCACCTGCCTTCGCCCGCAAAGGGAAGACATGCCCCGGCGTGGCCAACGACGCCATGGTGTTCTGATCATTGATCGCCGTGGCGATGGTCAGCGCGCGATCGCCCGCCGAAATTCCTGTGCTCACGCCCTCGCGCGCCTCGATGGATACTGTAAAGGCTGTCTCATGACGTGAGGAGTTGTTCACCGCCATCATCGGCAGGCCCAGCCGGTCAATCCGCTCCGCGGTCATCGGCAGGCAGATCAGGCCGCGCCCGTGGGTTGCCATGAAATTTACCGCCTCTGCATCCGCAAATTCCGCCGCAATCACCAGATCACCTTCGTTTTCACGGTCTTCATGATCCACCAGAATGTACATCTCACCGGCCCGGGCCGCTTCGATGATGTCTTCGGTCGGCGAAATCGCATCACGCAGTTCGGCTTCGACCGGACCCGGTTTTTCGTAGGCAGTCTTCGACATGAGTATTCCCAGCTTCGTGCAGGCCGGAGGGATAACGCAGGGGCCCGGCAATGACCAGAGCCATTGCAGCGCCTTGAGGGCCCAAACCCGCCTGCGTCAATAAGGATCAGAGAAAGTTTGCCATTCTTTGGATGTTTACTTGAGCGTCAGGAATCCTGTGCTAACATTGAACCATCGCCATAGAAAGATGGGTGCTATGTCCGACCAAGGCCAAATGTCACGAAAGTCCATGATTATCGGGTTCGGCCTGTCCGCTGTTTTCCTGTGCATGACACTGTGGTTCAACATCGCAGGGCTGATGACCTACATTGCTGAAACGACGATGGGTTGGATTGTTGCGCTCCTGATGTGGTTGGTGAACGGTGTCGTGTTTACATGGGTGCAAACGCTTCTGGCGGCCGCATTCGTGGATGACGACGACGAGGATGACCACCACGGCGGCCGTCGCATGCGCGGTATGGAACATGACCACGCCGTGATCCGCATTCCAGTCGAAAAGCCTCGCGGTCCGTTCTGACCCACTCTCTTTGAAGCAAGCCACCGGGATCGTGGAACGATGCCGCATGCGCGTCTGAGCGCAGACGAGCCAAGGTGTGACGAGCCCGCGCGCAACCGTTTGGTTCTCTCATTCCCGAGGACCTGTATGTACAGGTGGGCGCCAGGTAACCAGGCCAGGGCCAGGACAGAGCCAGCTCCCTCGGAATTGTTTAAGGCCACCGGAATGCAACCGTTCACGAGAAGGGCAGCACTCGCCACCCGTCTGACCTAGTGCATGGCCCGCGAACCATCAAGGGGTTGCGTATGTTCACACTTTGTTCATAATCGCGCGCATGCTGACGTCACCTGATCCCCTTTCCAATTCCGTCCTGAAACCCGGCCAACTTCTGGCCCGTGGGGTGTGTCGTCACCTGCTGCAACATGATTTCGCCTGTCTGGAGGAATTCATCCCGGAACGTGGCAAACGCGTGGATGTCATGGCCATGGGGCCAAAAGGAGAGATTTGGGTCGTGGAATGCAAATCCTCCCGCGCGGATTATCAGTCCGATGGCAAATGGGAAGGGTACTTGGACTGGTGCGACCGCTATTTCTGGGCCGTGGATGAGGCGTTTCCAACCGAACTCCTGCCGTTGGAGACAGGGCTCATCCTTGCTGACGGGTATGACGCCGAGATTATTCGCATGGCACCTGAACACAAACTTCCCGGTGCCCGACGCACGGCCTTGACCCGCCGCTATGCGCGTCAGGCAGCCATTCGGGTGCAAGGGTTACGAGATCCGATGCTGTGAAAATCTGACAAACATACGGCTTGCTGGTCTGTTGTTTGATATAGAAGGCAGCAATTCCTGGCTCTTACGAATTGCGCCCCTCGGCCACTTTCGCCGCCGCCAAAATCTCTTCGGCAATTTCACGCGCCTCTTCAGGGTCGAAATCCATCGGGATCTCGGTCTTGCCCGCCTCGATGAACAACCGCACCATCCCCTGATCGGTGGGGCCGATTTGCAGATTTGCTTCGATATCGCGTTCGCTGTTGATGCCCATGGCGTGCCCTCCGCAAGTCAGAGCGAGTTACCCTGTCCCCGGCAAGCTGGCAAGTCTACATGATCGCCCCTACATGATCGCCCCTACATGATCGCCCCTACATGATCGCCATGGCCGACAGCACCATCGTGCCCACGATCACCCCATAGACAATCGCCAGCGCGTGCCATGTGCCTGCCTGTACGCGCATTTCCTTGATCAGGTCGTCCCGTTTCATCTGCTCGATCCTTTTGACGGCCTTTTATGGTTAACCAAAGGTAAAGGCCCAGCGGGTTTCAACACAAACGCCGAACGATGTTTCATCGTCCGGCGTGGTCAGGATTTTGGTCGTCTGGTTGGGCCCTGCTCGGGGCCCGATCCGAAAGCTGGATTTCTGCGGTCGCTTAGGCGGTCATCGCCATGGCCGACAGGACAAATGTCCCGAACAGCACGCCGTAGAAGATGATCACAGACTGCCAGGTGGCACTGTGCATACGAATTTCGCGGTTGAGTTCATCGCGGGTCATGATCGCCTCCTGGGTCTGGTTTCGCGTTGATCTGTCTTTAGAAGCATTGCTTCCATAGCCGCCATATATGCCCGTGGATTGCGTTTGCAATGAAAATCGACGCGCAAATCCATGCGAATTTTGCATATCTGGTAACCCCGCGCAGCATAGCTGTGGATAACCCAATAAATATATTTAATTTCAGATGGTTAAGCGGCTATGCTGCGTTGTTCTTCGTGCCTTGCAATGGCATCACCTGGAACGCGCCCTCTTGACGATCCTTCATGGCCAGTGCTGCGGCATGAGCGGCGGCGGCGGTGGTGTAATACGGGATCTTGTCATAAAGCGCGACAGACCGGATTTCGCGGCTGTCTTCCACCGCTTGCGCACCCTCCGTCGTGTTCATCACCAACGTGATGTCCCCGTCCTTCATCATGTCCACCACGTGGGGGCGCCCCTCATAGACCTTGTTGACCACCTCACAGGCAATCCCATGCGCTTCGAGGAAGGACGCCGTGCCCCGCGTGGCCACGATGAAGAAGCCCAGATCGACGAGGATCTGCGCCGTCTCTACCAGAATCGGCGTCTTGTCGTCATTCTTGATGGAGAAGAACACCTTGCCACCCGTGGGCAATTCCGTGCCCGCGCCCAGCTGTGCCTTCAGGAACGCGCGCGGGAAGGACACATCCCAGCCCATCACCTCCCCGGTAGAGCGCATCTCCGGCCCCAGAATGGTGTCTACACCGGGGAAGCGGGCAAAGGGCATCACGGCCTCTTTGACGGAGAACCAGGGCATATTCGGGTCAGCAAGCGACATCTGATCGGCCATGGGCAGCGACCCGGGCGTCGCGCCCTTTGGATAGGCCCCGCGATGGGGGAAGTTGGACAGCGGTTCACCGGCCATCAGACGCGCAGCGATGGAGGCAATCGCACTGTCGGTGGCCTTCGCCACGAACGGCACGGTGCGCGACGCACGCGGGTTCACTTCGATCAAGTAGATATCGCTGCCCTGAACGGCGAATTGCACATTCATCAGACCACGCACGTTTAGCGCACGGGCCAGCGCTTCGGTCTGACGCTCGATCTCGGCGATGATGTCAGCGGGCAGCGTATGGGGCGGAAGACAGCACGCGCTGTCACCAGAATGCACGCCGGCCTCTTCGATATGTTGCAAGATGCCTGTGACGTGTACAGCCTCGCCGTCGCTCAGCGCATCCACATCACATTCAATCGCACCGGAGAGATAGCCATCCAGCAGAACCGGGCTGTCGCCCGACACGACCACCGCTTCAGCGATGTAGCGTTCCAGCTGCGCCATATCGCGCACAATCTCCATCGCGCGACCGCCCAGAACGTAAGACGGGCGAATGACGAGCGGGAAACCGATCTCTTCGGCAATGGCCAGCGCCTGCTCATCTGTCGACGCAATGCCGTTGTTCGGCTGTTTGAGCCCCAGCTCATTCACCAGCGCCTGAAACCGTTCGCGGTCTTCGGCCCCATCGCTCGAGTCGCGCGAGGTGCCCACGATCACG
>CAYMEC010000020.1:0-47458 GCA_964389425.1 uncultured Roseovarius sp. | reverse complement strand
GCAACCAGATCCGCTCTTACGTGTTGCAGCCCTACCAGATGGTCAAAGACCTGCGCACGAACGTGGAAACCTCTGACACCAAGGGTGTCCTGGACGGCGATCTGGATCAGTTCATGGCCGCGACCCTCGCGATGGATGTGAGCGGCAAAAGTCGGGCCGAGGCACAGAGCGACGACCTCTGAAGCAAGGGGCCCGTTATGGCCAACGATATCCTGACATGGTCCGCACGTGCGCAACGAGATGCGGTTCGGGCCGGCCGTGTGACGGCTGAAGCGTTGATGGAGGCCACGCTGGATAGGGTGGCCGCGATGAACGGCACTGTGAATGCCGTGGTGTCCATGCGTGCGGCGGATGCGCTTTTGGCCGAGGCGCGTGCCGTTGACAAGGCAGGCCCCGAGGGCGCGCTTGCCGGATTGCCGACAGCGATCAAGGATCTGCATGACGCGCGTGGCATGGTAAATTCCGAAGGCTCGCCGATTTTTGCCGGTCAGGTGTCGGAGCGTGATGACCCGCATGTGGCGCGGATGCGTGCGGCGGGCGCAATTTTCATTGGCAAGACCAATGTGCCGGAGTTCGGTCTCGGATCGCACAGCTACAACCCGGTCTTTGGTGTGACGGGCAACCCTTATGCCCCTCATCTCAGCGCGGGCGGGTCGTCAGGCGGGGCAGCGGCGGCGCTGGCATCGGGTATGATGACGCTGGCTGACGGCTCGGACATGATGGGGTCGCTGCGCAATCCTGCTGGGTGGTGCAATGTCTATGGTATGCGGCCCAGCCACGGTCTGGTGCCGGGATCACTGGCATCCGCCCAAAGCGGTGACCTTTATCTTCACAAACTGTCCACCCGTGGCCCGATGGCGCGAGACCCGGAGGATCTCGCATTGTTTCTGGGCGTGCTGACAGGCGCGCAGGCCTATGACGACGTGAAGCCAGGCATGGCGGGCACCCGGATCGGCTGGCTTGGGAATTGGGGCGGCGCTTTGACCATGGAACCGGGCATTCTGACCCTGTGCGAAACAGCGCTTGGAGTCATGGAAGGGCAGGGCGCGGGTGTGACCGCGTGTCAGCCGCCCCTGTCGCGCGACACGATTTGGGAGGCGTGGATTGATCTGCGGTCCTTCACGCTGGCCGCGGAATCGCGCGCGCTTTTCGAGGATCCTCAGACGCGCGCGCAGCTCAAACCCGAGGCTGCATGGGAGATCGAGCGCGGGCTGAACCTGTCGGCCATGGATGTGCATGCCGCCAGCCTCAAGCGGTCCGATTGGCACCGCGCGGCGATGGCACTGTTCAAAGACCATGATTTGCTCGCCTTGCCCAGCGCGCAGGTCTGGCCGTTCCCGGTTGAGTGGCATTGGCCAAGGTCGATTGAGGGTCAATCCATGGACACCTATCACCGCTGGATGGAGGTGGTCGTGCCAGTGAGCCTTCTGGGCCTTCCCGCAATCTGTGTGCCGTCGGGGTTTGGCGAAAACGGCCTGCCCATGGGGCTGCAACTGATTGGGCGTCCCGGCGCAGATCGGCAGGTGCTGGACGCGGCGCTGGCGTATCACCGCGCGACGCAATGGCCACAATCGCGACCGGCAGAACCTGGTTGAGGCGGATTGGCCGGCCCATCGCGATTGTTGGCTCTGGATTTTTCAACCGTGTTGTTACATCTGAACGTGAACAACTTGGGGCTGTTTATGATCCGTTTGATTTCTGTATCGGCCACGATGGTGGCGCTTCTAACATCGTTGGCAACGGCATCCTTTGCGCAATCTGCCAAACACACGACCACGATGTCGTCGAATGCAAAGGTCGCAGAATACACATTCAAACCGTTTGGGGCGATCCAGGTGGCGGTGATGATCAAGGACATTGGTGGCAAGACAGCCGTGTGCGGCATGTGGTCCGAAACGGAACGTTTGCAAGCCCATGTCCGGGCAAGCAATTTGCCGCGACGCGGTCGGGCCAATACCACCGTCGAGGTGGGCGACCGTCGCCTGATCAAAGGGCTTGGTTTCATGGCGGAAGTCGCACCGGAGGATTTCGTGGCCGGAACGACAGTGAATTGTCAGGTCACAAATGTCCCGTGGGAGGCAGGGTTTGCGCGCCAGAAGATCCGGCTTTCCTCCCCCAAGTCACGATCCAGAAGCTAGGTCCGGACTGTTGTTACTGGTCCCGTTCAGCCGCCTTGGCGGCATCCCATAACCTGTCCATTTCTTCCAGATCGGACTGATCCGGTCGGCGGCCATCGGCGGCAAGTGCGACCTCTATTGCTTCGAACCTGCGGGTGAATTTGGCGTTGGCGCGACGCAGCGCCACCTCCGGGTCCACCTTCATGTGCCGTGCGAGGTTGGCCACAACAAAAAGTAGATCGCCCATTTCCTCTTCGATCTTGTCCTGCGGCAGGTCTTGCGCGGCCTCAGTCAGTTCAGCCGCCTCTTCCTGGATCTTGTCCAAGACGTGAGACGCATCGGGCCAATCAAACCCCACCCGTGCCGCGCGCTTTTGCAGTTTCACAGCCCGCATCAAGGCCGGTAGACCAAGTGCCACACCGTCCAGCACGCCAGTCTGCGCCTTGGCCGCACGTTCGGCGGCCTTGACGCTTTCCCAATCGCGCGTTTGCTGTTCGGCGGATTTGTCACGGCTTTCCTCCCCGAACACATGGGGGTGGCGGGCCACCATCTTGTCAGAGATCTGATCGGCCACCTGATGAAAATCGAACAGGTCGCGATCCGCTGCGATCTGGGCATGGAAGACGGTTTGTAACAACAGATCCCCTAACTCATCTTTCAACTCGTCCCACGCTTCGCGCTCAATGGCATCGGCCACCTCGTAGGCCTCTTCAATCGTGTAGGGGGCAATCGTGCCGAAATCCTGCTCGATGTCCCACGGACAACCCGTGTCGGGATTGCGCAGGCGGCGCATGATTTCAAGAAGACGGGGCAGGCCGCCAGAAGGGTTGTGAATGAGCGCGTCGTCAGGCATGGATGAACCCTGACCTTTGACGATCAAGGAGTCCAGATGTGGCGGTGATAAACCGGATTGCAGGCTTCGCCGATGAAATGGCGGAGTGGCGGCGTGCGCTGCATCAACGGCCCGAACTGGGGCTCGAATGCCATGACACCGCACGCTTCGTGGTGGACCGCCTGCGCGAGTTCGGGATCACGGAGATTGAAACGGGTGTCGCGACCAGCGGGGTTGTTGCCGTGATCGAAGGTCGCGAACCGGGGCCGCGGGTGACAGGGTTGCGCGCGGATATGGATGCCCTTCCGATTGAGGAGGCGACCGGGGCAGACCATGCTTCTCAAGTGCCCGGTGTCATGCATGCTTGCGGCCATGACGGGCACACCGCGATGCTTCTGGGCGCGGCGAAATACCTCGCCGAGACGCGCAACTTTGCGGGCAAGGCCGTTCTCATTTTCCAACCCGCAGAAGAAGGCCCGGGCGGCGGCAATGTGATGGTCGAAGAAGGCGTGATGGAAACCTACGGCGTGGAAGAGGTCTACGCCCTGCACACTTTGCCAGGGGAGGCCTTGGGCAGTTTTCACACCGCGCCCGGTCCGATCATGGCCGCTGTTGATACTTTCCACATCGACATCACCGGGCAAGGGGGGCATGCCGCCTATCCTTATCAGACACGCGATCCGGTGATCGCAGCGGCAGGCTTGGTGCAAGCGCTGCAAACGATCGTCAGCCGGAACACCCACGCGCTGGACGCGCTGGTGGTCTCCGTCACGCAAATCCACACGGGAAGCGCCGAAAATATCGTCCCGGAGGAGGCTTATGTGGGCGGCACGATCCGGACCTTTGACAAAGCGGTGCAACAGATGGTCTGGCAGCGGATGAAGGAGATCGTGGCGGGGCAGGCGGCCTCTTTCGGGGTCAGGGCCGATTTGCGCATCGATGAAGGCTATCCCGCGACGGTCAACACCCCTGCGCAAATGGCGTTTGCATCCGACATCGCGCGCGACGTTGCCCATCAAGGTCAGGTCGTCACGGACCGTCAAAAGGAGATGGGGGCAGAAGACTTTGCCTTCATGCTCAATGCCCGTCCGGGGGCCTACCTTTTCCTGGGACAGGGCGAAGGACCAAATTTGCACAACGCAGGCTTTGATTTCAATGATGAGGTGGCCCCTGTGGGGGCTTCATTTTTTGCACGTCTCGTGGAACGGCGTCAGAGCATCTGAGCCGCATGCGAGCGCGCCAGGCAGGGGAGAATGACATGGGTTTGGAAGACGCAGAGAACGAGGTCGATCTGGCTTTTGACGGGTCTCGACGGAAGGGTCTGGCCTACGAAAGCGCCTTTGGCGGGGCCACGTCCTTCTTGCGCCGGCGCTACACAAAGGATCTTAGCGGGGTGGATATTGCCGTTACCGGCGTGCCTTTCGATCAGGCCGTAACCAACCGCACCGGCACGCGCTTTGGCCCGCGCGCGATCCGGGAAGCCAGCACGCTGCAACCGTTCGATCCGCCTTACGGTTGGGATGACATGAGCCCGCTTGAGGAGTTTGACATCATCGATTACGGCGATCTTGCCTATGATTATGCCAAGGTCAGCGATTTTCCCGACCGCCTGACCCATCATATCCGTACCATTCTGGCAGGCGGTGCGGCCTCTATCACGTTAGGCGGGGATCACTATATCAGCTTCCCGATCCTGAAGGCCTATGCAGAAAAGTTTGGCCCGATCTCACTGGTGCAGGTGGATGCCCATACGGATACTTGGCCGGATGACGATATGGACCGGATCGACCATGGCACGATGTTCTACAAGGCTGTGAAGATGGGTTTGATCGATGTGAAGACCTCTGCCCAAGTGGGCATTCGCACCCACAACGCCGACACGCTGGGTATCACGATCATCGACGCCCGCGAAGTGCACGAAAGCGGTGCGGCGGCAGTGGCGGCGAAGGTGAAGGGCATCGTGGGCGACAATCCGGTCTATCTCAGCTTCGACATCGACGGGCTCGATCCGGCCTTCGCGCCGGGCACGGGAACGCCTGTTTGGGGGGGCTTGAGCTCGGGGCAGGCGGCGATCTTCCTGCGCGATCTGGCGGGGATCAACATGGTGGGTGGCGATATTGTGGAGGTCAGCCCGTCTTACGATCCGACAGGTGCAACGGCCGTGGCGGCGGCCCATGTAGGGATGGAGCTTCTGTGTCTATGGGGCTGGACGCGTCGCAAAGGCTAGGACGCAACGGCCCAAGGGACTTGAATCCGCGCCCGCACGCATCACGTAACGCTTTGAACAAGACCATCGAAGAACCTTTGTCATGCGCATTTTCCTGATCCTCCTTCTCACATCCCTCATCGGCGTCGGCCTGTATGTCCGCCTTGCGCCAAGCGATCCGGGGCGCTGGCATGCCATGCCGGAAGAGATGGAGAATATGGACATGAACCACGGCGCCAAACGCGTCATCGCGGCGGGCGAGGGTGATCTGGCCCGCCTCCACGCCATTGCATTGGCCACGCCGAGGACCAAGACGCTGGCCGGTTCCGTTGAGGAGCAGATGATCACCTATATCACCCGCTCCCGTGTCTTCGGCTTTCCAGATTACACAACGGTTACACAAACCGGCGACAGTATAAAAATCCACGCCCGGCTGCGGTTCGGCACGCTGGATATGGGCGTCAACGCCGCCCGGGTCGATGACTGGATCGCAGAGCTGAAAGGCTCAGGAGGATAGGCAGCCTTCACTCACTTCCCGCCACATCGGGTTGTTGAGTGACATCTGGCATTGCGCCGTGAATGACCGGCCATTCACGTAAAGGCAAATCATTTCCCCCAACTCCACCCGCTCGCCAGAGGTGTTGGTGCAATAGCAATCGACCGTCTTGGCATGTGCCGCCACAGACGTCACAGCCATCAGAAAGGATATCAAAAGTGCGCGTGTCATGACGACTGTATAGCAAATTCCGGCCTCTTGACCAAGCCTTCCGAAATTGGGACACCCAGCCCATGGTGCCCTTGGATAAATTGACTGAAATCACCCGCCGTTTCGAGTTTATCGAGGCGAAGATGGCCGAAGGCGGTGGGGATATTGCGCAGCTTGGCCGCGAATATGCCGAACTTCGCCCTGTGGTGGAGGAAATCCGCGCCTACACGCAGGCCCTCGATGACCTGAAATCCGCCGAGGCGATGCTGGACGACCCCGAAATGCGCGAACTGGCCGAAGAAGAGCGCGCCGGGATTTCCGAGCGCCTGCCGGATATGGAATCCGCCCTGCAACTGGCGCTTCTGCCCAAGGACGCAGCCGACAGCCGCCCTGCCATCCTCGAAATTCGCCCCGGAACGGGCGGCGAAGAGGCTGCGCTTTTTGCAGGTGACCTGTTGCGCATGTATCAGCGTTACGCCGAGGCGCGCGGCTGGAAATTCGAAATCATCGAAGAAAGCACCACCGAACTCGGCGGTATCAAGGAAGTCGTGGCCGCGATCCGGGGGGATGCTGTCTTTGCCCGGATGAAATACGAAAGTGGCGTCCACCGTGTCCAACGCGTCCCTGAAACCGAAAGCGGCGGGCGGATTCACACCTCTGCGGCCACCGTGGCCGTGCTGCCGGAGGCGGAAGATGTGGACATTTCCATTGACGCAAATGACCTGCGCATCGATACCATGCGTGCCTCGGGCGCAGGCGGTCAGCATGTGAACACGACCGACAGTGCCGTGCGCATCACTCATATCCCCACCGGCCTCGTGGTGACGTCTTCGGAGAAATCCCAGCACCGCAATCGCGAAATCGCCATGCAGGTGCTGAAAACGCGGCTTTATGACCTCGAACGCCAGCGCGCCCATGATGAACGCTCGGAAACCCGCGCAGCGCAGGTGGGGTCGGGCGACCGGTCTGAGCGCATCCGCACCTATAATTTCCCGCAAGGCCGCATGACCGATCATCGCATAGGCCTCACGCTCTACAAGCTCGATGCGATCATCGGCGGCGATCTGGATGAACTGATTGACGCGCTCATCTCTGATGCGCAGGCCACGCTTCTGGCGGAGATGCAGGGGTGAGCCGTCCCATTGGTGAGGCGCTCTCCGATCTGCGCGGGCGTCTGATGGCAGCAGGCATAGAGAACGCAGCGCGTGAGGCGCGCCTTATCATGGCGGCGGCCTTGGGCGTGGGGCAGGACCGCGTGAGTCTCATGCAGCCGGATCCTTTGCCGGACATCGCAGAAGATCACCTTGCCGCCATGGCCGCGCGGCGCTGCGGTCGCGAGCCGTTGTCCCATATCCTCGGATTGCGCGCCTTCTATGAACATGAGTTCCGCGTCACGCGTGATGTGCTGGACCCACGGCCGGAGACGGAGGTGCTGGTGCGTGCGGCCCTCGCCGTGCCGTTTGAGCGGGTGCTGGATCTAGGCACCGGGTCGGGCTGTATCTTGCTGTCCCTTCTGGCGGCGCGGTCCGGGGCGCGGGGCATTGGCACTGACCTGTCTCCTGCGGCCCTGAAGGTCGCCCAAGTCAATGCAGAAAACCTTTCGCTGACCGGGCAGGCCAGTTTTATGATGTCAGACTGGTTCACGGCTGTGTCAGGCCGTTTTGACCTTATCGTGTCCAATCCGCCCTATATCCCCGCCGCGGATATGGCCGCGCTTGATCCTGAACTGGCTTTTGAGCCCCGCGCCGCGCTGACAGATGAAAGCGATGGTCTGAGTGCCTATCGGATCATTGCGGCGCAGGCCCGCGACCACCTGAACGCTGACGGTTGGCTCATGGTCGAAACCGGATGGACACAAGGGCCCCATGTGGCGCAACTCTTGCAGGACCAGGGTTTCAGCGACGTGCGCATCCTGCCAGACCTCGATGGTCGCGACCGGGTTGTGCAAGGGCATGTATAGACAGCCGTAACGTGACTTTACGGCACTGAAAGCGGCAAATTTCCCCGTATAATCGCTAAAATCACCTGTGCCCTCTTGTCACAGCGGCCTTGGCATGGTTACACATGTTGCATCAAGACGGTGGATGCCCTTGGGGCGGTCCCGCTTGAGACCAGCCGCAGTTTGAACGATCCGGTTACAAAGACGCGCATGGGGCGCTTCAAGGATCAGGCGGCGCAAAATCATAGGGCTGAAATCTGAATATGAGATCTTCCAAGTCACGGTCGCGGAATAAATCCAACCGCAACAGATCCATGGGCAATGTCGTCAATCGCGTGTTTGACAGCTCGGGCCCCGAGGGCAAGGTGCGTGGCACCCCCCAACAGATCATTGATAAATATAACCAATTGGCCCGTGACGCGCAGTTGGCCGGCGACCGTGTGAACGCGGAAAACTTCCAACAGCACGCCGAACACTATCTTCGGATGCTGGGCGTGGCGCAGAAGGAACAGGATGCGAAACGCGAAGAACAGGAACGTCAGAACCGGGAACGTCAGGCTGAACGCGATCGCGAACGCGCCAAGCGTCAGGAACGCGAATCAAATGGCGGGGAAATGGTTGAGGACGGCACCGGCGAACAGCCTGTGATCGCCTCGGATGACGAGAGCGGGCTGGTGGAAACACCGGAAGCGGCGCAAGACACACCTCAGGAGAGGCCCAAGCGTCAACGCAAACCCCGCAAGCCCCGGGACGAGGGCGAAGGTGCGAGCGACCAATCGGCAGATGCGGGCGACGACACAGGGCCACAGGCCGCCGCAGAGTGAACTTCTGTCCGCCCGTCAGGATTGACGCGCCGCCAGTTCCCGCGCCAAGGCGCAAAACCCTTCCAAAGGCACGACCTCCGCGCGATCCGTGGGTTTGATGCCGGCCGTGCGCAGCATGTCCTCGACGTCTTCTGTCAATCCCTTCAGCGCCGCCCGCAGCATCTTGCGCCGCTGATTGAAGGCTTTGGCCACCACCCGTTCCAACACCGCGGCATCCGCCTCAAACCGAGGGGCGGGCAGGGCCATCAGATGCACCACCGCGCTTGATACTTTTGGCGGGGGCGAAAACGCCTCGGGCGGCAGGCTCATCGCGATGCGTGCCTCGCACCTCCATTGCGCCAGAACCGCGAGCCGCCCATAAGCCTTTGAACCCGGCACGGCCACGATCCGGTCGGCCACCTCGCGCTGGAACATCAGTGTCAGGCTGTCCCACACCGGCGGCCAGTCTGGCGGCGTCAGCCACCGCACCAGAAGTTCCGTACCCACATTGTAGGGCAGGTTCGCCACAACGCGGATGGGCGGGGTGAGATGCGCAAGCGGGTTCACCTCCAGCGCGTCGCCTTCCAGAACCTCCAACCGTCCGGGATAGGCTTCGGCAATCTCGGCCAGCGCGGGAAGACAGCGCGCGTCTTTTTCCACGGCGAGGACCCGCCTTGCGCCTTCGGCCAAAAGCCCCCGGGTCAAACCGCCCGGACCCGGGCCCACCTCAAGCACATCGACGCCCGCCAGATCACCCGATTGCCGGGCGATCTTGGCGGTGAGGTTCAGATCAAGCAGGAAATTCTGCCCAAGGGATTTGCGCGCAGACAAACCATGTGTCGCAATCACCTCGCGCAGAGGGGGCAGGGCGTCAATGCCGCTCATGCGCTCCGCACGGCGGCCATGCGCGCCGCAAGCCGCAGGGCCTCAATCATGGAGGTCGGGGTCGCAAGGCCCTTGCCCGCAATGTCCAAAGCGGTCCCGTGATCTGGCGAGGTGCGCACGAAAGGCAGGCCCAGTGTCACATTCACACCCCTGTCGAAATCCAGTGTCTTGATCGGGATCAGCGCCTGATCGTGATACATCGCAATCGCGGCGTCATAGCCCGCACGGGCCGTCGCATGGAACATCGTATCGCCCGACATTGGGCCTATTAGGTCAAACCCCTCGCCACGAAGCCGTTCCAAAAGTGGTGCAATCCAAACGATCTCTTCGCGGCCCATATTGCCGCCTTCGCCCGCATGCGGGTTGAGTCCCGCCACCGCCAAACGGGGTGCGGCGATCCCGAAATCCCGGATCAATGCCGCATGGGTGATGCGGATCGTGGCCTCCAACCCTTCAGAGGTCAGCGCCCCCGGAACCTCGCTTAGCGGGATATGGATGGTGGCTGGCACCACGCGCAGGGCTTCGCTGGCCAGCATCATTACCACGTCCTCGACCCCTGCGAGCGCTGCCAGGTACTCCGTATGGCCAGGATAGGAAAACGCCGCCCCGTCTTGAAGTGCTTTCTTGTGGATGGGGGCCGTGCAGATCGCGCTGGCCTTTCCTGCCTGTGCCAGATCGACAGCTTGGGCGATAACGTCAATCACATCTTGGGCATGGGCCGCATTGGGCGTGCCGGGGGTCAAACCGACGGCAAAATCATGGCGCAGCACGGGCAGCGCGTCGGCCATGACTGCGCTGGCCTCACTCGGGTCGTCGATCTCCGCTTTGATCGTCCCTGTGGGCAGATGCGCCGGGTCCCCGATCCAGAAAAATGCAAGTTCCCCGCGCAAGACCTGCCAAGCCGCCACGGCCAGTTCAGGCCCGATCCCCGCCGGTTCTCCGCAGGTCAGCGCGATTGGGGTCTGCATCAGTCCCCGATAATCCGAGCCTCGGCCTTGAGCCGCGCCAGATACCCGTCCCCGAAGGATTGCAACCGAGAGCTTTGCACAAAACTGGTGAGTTCCTCGAGCGACGGCCCGTCTTCACCGCCCTCCGATGCCGGGACCCGTTCACACAGCATCAGGAACATCAGCGTTTGCCCATTTGACCGAGTCAGCGCGGTTGATACTTCACCGGCGTCCAGCTGCGCCAGTTGCAGGCCGATATCCTGAGGGATCTCATTGGGTGCTTGTTCCAGCACATCCAGCACGCTGACCGGTTGTCCCTGTGCAACGCCGTAAAGATCGTCGCACGTGTTGATGTTGTCTTCGATCCGCTGCGCTTCGGCCAGCGCGGCTTCTGATCGGCCGCCGGGAATGAAATACGTCGCATACTTGATCTGCGAATACCGTGGCTCCACTGTCGCGCTTTCCGCGATATCGCGCATCTGAAGCAGGATGATCGCCTGTTCGGTTGTAATGGGCTGCGTCACCTCACCGGGCGACAGATCCAGCACGATCGGGCGCAGTTGCGGCGGCAGATCGGTGATCGATGTCCATTCCATCCTGCCACCTGTCGGTCCAGAAGGTGAGGCAGAGAAGCGTCGAGCGGCCACTTCAAAATCGCGTGTATTGTCGATCTGGGACAGCCTTTCCGCCCGTTGCAGCACCGTTTCCAGCTGACCTTGGGGAATCGGGAGAACAATCTCCGACAGCAAAACGCGCACGCTGCCCGATCCTGACAGGGCAAGGCGGGCGCGGTCCACGTCGTCCTCGTTCACATTGACCTGAGAACCGAACCGTCCATTGACCAGCTCACGCCAGGTGATGCCCACACGGATGTATTCGCGAAACGTGCCCTCATCCACGCCCGCATCCGACAGGGCGTTCAACATTTCGTCCAGTTCCAGGTTGGCGCGGGCCGCAAACTCTTCCATCGAACCCAGCAGAAGCTGTTCGCTGATTTCAAACCCGATCGACTCTGCCTCCTGCATTTTAAGGCGGTCTTCGATCAATTGTTCCTTGGCCGTGGATACCGGCTCCCCTGGGGCGCGGAACAGCGTCAGCAAGCGCGCGCGCTGGTCGATCTCATAGCGGGTTATGGCCTTCTCATTGACCTTGATCACGGGCTCAAACAGGTTCTGGGCCGCAGCAGGCTGACCCCCCGTGACAAGAGTGGCGACGATCAGAATGCAGGTGAGAAATGCCAAGCGCATATGCGTGTAATCCCAGGTTATTGTCTATGCCCGTTTCGTCAGGTCGGCTTACTTGGAACATGTCCGTGCGAAGCTGCGGTCGGCGGTGTTCGCGGAAAAGCCCCTCAACCCCACGGTTAAGCTGATATCGGTCGAGGGTTCAAGGACGTTCGACGCGGTAAAGCGGCGAGACGCCGATAGCGACACGTCCACGCATTCATTGGTATAGGTCAGACCAACCCCCGCGCTGACGGAACGATCCGTGGCCACATCGTAGCGCCAATCAGCGCTGCCCGTCCAATGGCGCGACAGCCGATAAGACCCGTCAAAGGCCCACTCAGATATGGTGGCCGCGCGATTTTCGACCAGATCGCGGCCCAGCCAGATAAAGGTCGCAGACAGCGCCGTGATGTCGTTGTTCCAACTGGCGCGTGCCTCGGCCTTGTTGGTTTGGGCCCCGTCTTCAAACAGCCCCCGGGCCGTCAGGATAAGGCCGTTATCGCTTTTCAACTGACCGGCCAGCAGCAGGTCGGACACCCGGGAATTGAGGCCTGACGTCTGTGAAAAGCTGTTCGCGCCCCCGACTTCCAGCTGTCGTTCATCCCGGATCAGTTGCCCCACGGCCAATGCGCTTTGCCAGCCGCTGGCCATGAACCGTGTCCAGCTGACACCATAGGAGGCCTGCAATCCCCGTTCCCGTCGGTCCGGCGCGACAAAACGGGACGTGGAGAACAGGTTGCCTTCGTCGAACTCGATCCGCGTGTTTTCGTCATTGGGGATGAACGCGTTGTCACCGCCCACCCAGGCAAGCTGAACCACCGGCTCAATCACGTCCGTGTTGCCGGACGCGCTCGAACGCACCAGCGGCAGGCGCAATTCCACCTCAACCGACGGGGTCACTTCATTGTGGTCACTCAGGCTGGTGTTGCCCGCCTGTTCGATCCAGAACGCATCAAAGGCCAGGCCTGTTCCGACCTGGGTCAGAATGCCTCCGGGCAAGGTCCAGCTGCGCAGATACTGCGCCTCCAGCGTAAAGCGCGTGATATCCCGGCCATCGGCCAACAGGTCGGCATCCGGGCCGTCAGTGGCGAGATCCGAACTGCGATAATGGGTCTGTGCCTCCGTCCCGATGCGGAATTCCCCACCGATCGAGGACGGGAAGAAGCGCTGCTCATACTGTGACGTTGCCACCAGCGTGGGCAGGGTCGAATTGGCCTCGCCGGCACGCAGGCTATTGTAGTGGGTGATGGCACCGCGCGCATAGGACAGGCGCGTCGCGTATTCCAACTCGATTTCACTGTCGAGGCGGGTTTTTTCGGAAAAGGAATAGTTCAGCAGATAGGTGTCATCATTCACGAGTTCGACATCGAACTTGAGGTTGAGATCGCGGCCAAGGTCAAATTCACCTTCCCCAAACAGATAAGCGCGCAACTCTTCCTGTGCAGTCAGAACATCGTCATCCGACACCGCGCCGTTGAATTCGATCCGACCGCTGCGAAACGCCTGGCGATAACGGAGTTCCAGCGTGCGGGTGTCCGTGGTCAGAAACGGCGTCAAAGTGACATCCTTGTGATCGCCGATTGGAATGAAATACGGCACTTTTGCGCCGAACCCCAGCAGCGATGAATTCACGATCGACGGCACCAGAAAACCGCGTGAGCGATCCAGCGTCGGATCTGGCAGGCGCAGCCGCGGTAGATAAAGAACTGGGGTATCGAACACGCGAAGCTGAGCGTTCTCAAAGTAAAGCTGTTGCTTGAGTTGATCATGGATCACACGCTCTGACCGAATCTGCCAGATGGGCGGACCACTGTTCGGGCAAACCCGGCAGGAGGTTACCGTCGCCTTTTGCAACACGTTGTACCGGCCCGAGGCGCGCTGCATCTCGTAGGCGGCCAACTGAACATGATCGCCCATCACAAGCCGAGCACCACGCAGGATTCCGTTTTCCATGTCTTGGTCGATTTCGGCCGAAGAGGCGAGGATCAGGGTCTCTTCGCCCTCCTGGATCACAATCGGGCCGGTCAGGATCAGCCGATCGCTGGCCCGGTCATAGACAATCCCTTCCGCCTGCAACCGGCGGCCATTGTAAATGGCCTCTACATTGCCTGTGGCCACCAGCCGGTCATTGCCATCGAGATAAACATCATCAGCCACCAGAACGGCTGGTTGGGGCGGCGCCGTCTGTGCCATGGCCGGGATGGCCAGCAGCACCAAGCCCACCAGCCAGAGCGGGATCAAGCGGGATATGCTCAATACTGCTCTCATCCGTCTTCCATGTGCAGAACAATGCCCGTGGCAAGCATGAAGAACGCCACCGGCGGTGCCCAGGCTGCAAGGGCCACGGGGATCTCACCATTTTCACCAAGGATCTGGGCGAAGTTTCGCACGTAGTGCAGTCCAAAACCCAGCAGCACGGCGGTCAGCACCGACAACCCGGTATTGGACAGTCGCGTCGGCCGCATCGTAAAGGCCGCCGCAACCATCACCAGTGACATCAGAAAGAGCGGGCGAGCGAGCTCCATTTGGTACCACATGTCATAGCGCCGGGCAGAAAACCCGGCCTGTTCCAACTGCGTGATGAATTCCCGCAGTTCCCAGATCGGAATATATTCCGGCTTTCCGAAACTGTCGACGATCCGGTCCTGTGTCAGGTCCGATTGGATGCGCAACTGATCCATCTGTTGCGCTGTGGCCTCAGAGATGTTGCCGCGCCCCAGGGCCCAGACCTTCACGTCGTAAAGCAACCACTCGCCATCTTGGAGCCGGGCAGCCTGCGCCAGGATTCGCCGCTCGGGGGTGCCTTCGGCGTCAAACTCCATGAACGTGGTATCAAACAGCACGGACACATCCGAACTGGCGCGCTCGGCATGGATGACGGTTTGGCCCGCGTCATTGGCCTGTCTGAGCCAGAGCCCTTCCGTGGCGATCACAAGGATCGAAGACCCGCCGCCGCCTGCGTAACTGTTGATCAGGTCATTGTATCGCTTGGCCGAAGCCGCCACGAGCGGGTTGAAGATCGTGATGGAAATCACCCCGATGACCGCCGCCACCGCCATAGGTGCCGCCAAGCTGCGCAGCGCCGACCGGCCTGCCGCCCGCACCACAACAAGCTCTGAGGACCGGGCCAGACGAATATACAACGCAACCGTGGCCAGCACGATCACCAGTGGCAGGATTTCGTAATTGTCTTCAGGGATTTTCAACAGAACAATGCCCAGCACCTCGCCGAAGGTTAGGGCGGCAAAATCCTGTAGCTTGTCCACCAGATCAATCAACGCCAGCAGAACCACGAAGATCGAGAAGATCAGCACGGTGGTCCACAGGAACTTTCGGGCGAAATACCAATGCAGGATCATGCCGGGCCTCCCGCGGTATCCGGCCCGGACCGTCCAAAAGTCACAACGCGTTTCAACTGACCCAGAAGGGCCGGTCGCGCTGCAAGATAGAGCAGCGCCGCCGTCAGCGCGAACCCAAGCGCGGCGGGCGCATACATCACTGGCCAGAGACTGGCATTGGCGATCACGATGCCCGTGACGGATCCTTCCGCCACCTTGATCACGACAAGCAGGAAAAACGCCGTCATGATCTGCCACCAGACGCCGAACCGGCTGAACCCGCCAAGCAGCAGCGTGGCAAACCCCACAAGAGCCGCCACGATGCACATCAATGCCTGCGCAAACCGGCTATGCAGCGTGTATTGCAACGCGCCGTCCGTGGCGCCCGTGAGGGCCATCACTGCCTCCGGACGCAGAATGAGATCGGCGGTGTGGGCAAACTCCACCTTGTTCAAGGTGGACGGATTCTGCGAAATCAGGCTGGAGATGTCATAGGAAAAATCATCGAAATGCGTGGTGAAAAGACGTGCATCCTCGCCCCGCAGCGACTGTGCCAACCCTGACACCATTACCAGCGACGTGCCCGCGTCATCCTGCACCAGATAGGCGCGCGTCGACGAATACTCGACCGTGTTTTGCAGATCCCGCCGGTCCGACAGAAACACATCGCGCAACTCGCCTTCCGGTGTGATCTCCCGGATGTAGAAAGTGATGCCCGGAGCAGGGTGAAGGAATTCGCCTTCTTCGAGGAACCGGGCCGATACGCTCTGCCGCACTTCCGCCTCGCGCTGGCGAAGTTCTCCCAGTGAGGTGGGTATCAGGTAGTGACTGAGCAGCGACATGATCACCGCGATGATCACCCCGAACACCAGTGCAGGCCGGATCAGGCGCCACGGCGAATAACCCGTGGCCTGCACCACCGTCAGCTCACTTTCCGTACTCAACCGATTGGTCACGTAGACGGCGGCCGCGAAAGCCGCAATCGGCAAAACCATGCCAATCACGCCCGGAAGCGTCAGTGCGGTGAATTCCAGAAACACCCATGCCGGCTGCCCGTCCCCGATCAGCCGATCAAACATTCGCACTGCCTTGTTGATCCAGAAAATGGACACCAGGATCAGCGCGAAAAAGCCGAAAAGCACCATGAATTGCGACAGCATGTACCTGTCGAATCTGGTCAAGCTCATACCCCCACGGTTTATTTTTGAGGATAGTATCCGAAATGCGGCCGACGGGCCACCGATAAAGCGTTTTCTAACAAAGACCTGTGGCGCGATAGCCCCTGTCGCGCGGCCGAAAGACATGCGCCCATCCTGCCGTTGGTGGGGCGCACCGACTGTCCGTCACGATGCCGGTCAGGCGTAAGTGAGGACTTGCGCCTCGAACCCGCGCGCGACCGGATAGGCCGCAACAAAAAGATCCGTCGCGCCATCAAGTTCGGGAAAAACCTCAAGGATTTCGCGCCGCGTGGCACTCCCGTCCGCGCAATGCATGTCGCCGACAAGAAAACTTTCGCTCTCCGCGCCCTCGGCATAGATCACCTCATGGCGGTCAAACATCAGGTGCACATAGGTGATGTGATCGCACGGATCGCGATAGATGGTGTCCGCGTTGATCAACTGGATCGCCGGGCAAAACACGGCGTCCTGGCCGAGGTAGTACTGCGTACGCCAATCCGCCAGCAGCATCCGGTGCTGCGGCGAAACCCACAGGTCGCGTTCGTTTCCAAGCGCGCCCTTGCATATGCGCACCGGTGCGAACGCACCGTGCCCTGCAACGCGCCGTTGCCCTGTCCAGCGCACCGGCTGGGCGCCATGATCCCGGGTCAGCACCAGGTCACCGCAGGCGATGTCCTCGACCGGGCGCGCGCCGGTCGGCGTGGCAATCAGCGTACCCGCTGCGAAACAGGGCGGTCCCAGATCATTGACGTCGAATTGGGTCGAAGTGGTGACGAATGTTGTCGCCGTGATCGTCCCCGGCGTAAGCACTGACCCGTCCGTTGGCGTAAAATATCGGCTGCCATCGTCCGTATAGAAGGTTGTGCCCGTGATCGTGACCCCGTCGATCGTCACGGTGTCACCTTCCCAGACAGCGTTCACATTGGATCCATTGACCTGGTCAGCGCCATTGGCTTCGATCAGGCCATCATCGTCTGAATCCAGCAAAGTCAGGCTGATAACGGTTGCAGGCGTCGGCAATGTGCCCGGTACACCTGGGTCGAAATTGCCTCCGAGTGACTGATCCGTATAGGTCGTTGGCATTGCGGGTCTTCCGTTGCGCCGCGAGCGTTTCGCGGCGGTCATGTGCGTTGTTGCGGTGCTGCATAGCGCCAAGGTATGGCCAAAGCGTGAAGACCGTTCGCAAGCATTTGGGCCATTTCCTGACGAACCGACGCCATTTGCGGCCAGAACGGTCCCGGTCACTCTGTCCGCCTGGCAAGGTCCGATCACATCTGAGAAACCTGTGCTCACCGCGGTGCCGCACCCTGCGCAGTCTGGGAAACAAAGTGCCGTTTCTGGAAAGGCCAGCACGACGACTGGTCTTCTCCTGGCCTGCGCGCTACACCATCCCAAACCCTTTTCACGCCGCAGGAGCCACCACATGTCCGCACCCGTCACCATCACGCAAACCACCCCCGATCTCGAACAGATCGCCACGTTCGAAGGCCGTGTCGCCATCTTCGTGGGCGAGGATGGCGCGCTGGATACAGCGGGGCAAAAGGCCGACGAACTGACCGGGGGGGCGGTGGCCCGCGTAACGGGATCTGATGCGTGGGAAAAGATCACTGCCGGCCAAGCCAAATCCCTCGACTACCCGGCCGGGATGGCCGCGACCGCGCTCGACATCGTTTCCCTGCCGGCGTCCGAGGCTACCCGCAAAGCCGGTGCCGCCCTCGGCAAGGTCAAGGGCGATGCCGCACAGCTTGTTCTCTTCATGGATCGCGACGATGCCGATGAACTGGCCTTGGGCCTCATGCTGCGGGCCTATGCGTTCAATGATCACAAAACGGCGGAAGAAAAAGAAGCGGGCGACGTCACCTTAATGACGTCCCGAGAGCCCGACCTTTCCACCGCCCGCGCACTCGCCGAAGGCGTCTTCCTCACCCGCGACCTCACCAATGAACCTGCCAACATCCTTACCACCACGGAATTTGCCGCTCGGATTGAGGCCATGTCGTCGCTCGGTCTCAAGATCACCGTGATGGACGAAGACGAACTGCACGCCAAGAACATGCATCTGCTGCTGTCTGTCGGCCACGGCAGCGCCAGCCCGTCCAAAGTGGCCATCATGGAATGGTCGGGCGGCAAGAAAGGGGCGGCCCCGCTGGCCCTGATTGGCAAAGGCGTGGTGTTTGATACGGGCGGCATTTCCCTCAAACCCGCAGGCGGCATGGAAGACATGACGATGGATATGGGCGGGGCAGGGGTGGTGACCGGCGTCATGCACGCGCTTGCCGCGCGCAAGGCCAAAGCCAACGTGGTTGGCATTGTCGGGCTCGTGGAAAACATGCCGTCAGACCGCGCCACGCGTCCGGGCGATGTCGTCACGTCCATGAAAGGCGACACGGTCGAAATCATCAATACCGACGCCGAAGGACGCCTCGTTCTGGCAGACGCGCTTTGGTATGCGCAGGACACTTACAAGCCCGCCGCCATGGTCAACCTCGCCACCCTCACCGGCGCGATCATCATCGGCCTGGGCCATGAAAACGCAGGCGTTTTCTCCAATGATGACGATTTCTGCGATCACTTCCTCGCGGCCGCAAAAACCGAGAATGAAGGCGCCTGGCGCATGCCCATGGGCGACGCCTATGACAAAATGCTCAAATCCCGCGTGGCCGATATGAAGAACGTGGGCGGCCGCCCGGCAGGCTCCATTACCGCCGCGCAATTCCTGCAACGCTTCGTGCAGGAAGGTACGCCCTGGATCCACCTCGATATCGCGGGCGTGGCCCGCGTGACGGAGGAAACCCCAATGGCACCGCGCGGCTCCACCGGCTGGGGCGTGCTGGCGCTGAACCGCCTTGTCGCCGACCAATACGAAAGCTGATGGGCCCAAGAATGGGGTCTGCCTATTTCTACCACCTCACACGCCGCCCATTGGAGGCGACACTGCCCATGCTGCTCGAAAAAGCGCGCGGGGCAGGGTGGCGCGTTGCAGTGCGCGGCGTGAACCCGGAACGCATGGACTGGCTCGATCAAAAACTCTGGCTCGGGCGGGAGGAGGGGTTTTTGCCCCACGGTCTAGCTGGAGGAGATCACGACGCCCGCCAACCGATCCTGCTGACCACCTCGTCCAATGCCCCCAATGCCCCGCAATGCGTCATGACGATCGACGGTGCCCAGATTGCCGCCGAAGAAGTGCAAGCGCTCGACCGTGTCTGTGTTCTGTTCGACGGCAATGATGAAGAGGCGCTGCAAACTGCGCGCGGTCAATGGAAAACCCTCACCGACGCGGGGTGCTCCGCACAATACTGGTCCGAAGAAAGCGGCAAGTGGGAGAAAAAGGCAGAGAAATAGAACGAACGAGACGCTGCCCGTGACGCGCGTTTGCCTAGCGCGTCAACACCAGACGCCCATCCGCTATCTCCATTGACCGAAATCGTTGCAAATAGCTCATGCCCAAAAGCGATCCGTCCAGATCGCCTTCATTCACAACGGCCCGGACGCCTGTGTCCTCCAGCGGCCCCACGGCAAAGCTGTCAATCCGCACCGGCGCAATGCGCACCTCACCATTGGCCGTCAGCGCGCGCCCCAGATAATTCAACTCATCCGGATCAAACCCCGCCCGAACGGCGTCTGCATGGCTCAGCACGATGTCGGTCGCACCCGTGTCCACCACGAACTCCACGGCTGCCCCATTCACATCCGCCACAAGGTAATAATGCCCGTCTGGCGCGCGCGGCAGTTCGATCTGCCGGGCCTCTGCGCTCACCATCTGACGTGGTGCGGAGGTTTGGCGCACATCCTCCCATAGCCCGTAGGCGGCTATAACACCGATGAACAAAAAGCCCCAGATCATAGCCTGTTGCAGAACTTTGTTCATGCTGTTGCGGTTGACCGCAAAGAACCAGAACACCACAGCAGTGCCCAGCACGACGAGATATGTCAGACGTCCAAGATCAAAATCATCCATAGTGCAGATATAGCCCTTCGCAGGCCGCCTTTTAAGCCCGGTTCACGCGCTTTCGGCCGCCTCCAGCCGCTCCTGCGCGGCCATCCAAAGCGCCTCGGCCCGGTCCAGACCATTCATGACCTCGGCATATTTCTTCTGCCACTCGGCCATGTCACGGGCATGCGCATCCTCGTACATGGCCGGATCAGCGAGTTTCGTGGCGATCTTGTCCTGCATCACTTGCAGCTTTTCCAACCGCTCTTCGCATTTGCGCACGTCCTGACGCAGCGCAAGGATTGCATCGCGCGATGGTCGCTTTTGTTTTTCCACTTTCTTTGAATGGGTTGTTGGCGTTTCCTGACCTAGAAGAGACGCCCGATACGCTTCCAGATCTCCATCAAACGGCGCCACGCGGCCACCCTTCACCAACCACAACCGGTCCGCCACAAGGCTGAGAAGATGCATGTCATGGCTCACAAGGATCACGGCACCCGAATAGGCCGTCAGCGCCTCAACCAGCGCCTCCCGACTTTCAATGTCGAGGTGGTTTGTTGGTTCGTCCAAAATCAACATATGCGGCGCGTCTATCGTGGCCAGAAGCAGGCTCAACCGTGCCTTTTGCCCGCCAGACAGCCGCCCGGCCAGCGTATCGGCCTGTTCCGCGCCAATTCCGAAGCCCCCCAGCCGCGCGCGCAGTTTTCCCGGCGCCTCCTCGGGCCGCACCCGACGAAGGTGATCCAGCGGGGTTTCATCGGCGTGCAACTCGTCCAACTGATGCTGTGCGAAATACCCAACCCGCAGTTTGGAGGTCGCATGACACCGGCCTTCCATTGCATCAAGTTTCCCCGCCAATAACTTGGAAAAAGTGGATTTTCCTTCCCCATTGCGCCCCAAAAGCGCGATCCGGTCATCCTGATCGATCCGCAAATCAAGCCGCTTCAGTACCGCCGCGCCATCATAGCCCACAGCGGCCCCATCCAGCCGCACAATGGGCGGGGAAAGTTCTTCAGGCTCCGGAAATGCGAAGGCGCGCAAAGCCGCCTCCTCTGGCCGCGTGATCGGCTGCATTTTCGCCAGTGCCTTGATCCGTGCCTGTGCCTGCTTGGCCTTGTCGGCCTTGTAGCGGAACCGGTCCACATAGGATTGCAGATGTGCCCGCCGCGCCTCTTGTTTCTTGGCCTCCGCCTCTGCCGCTGCCAGTTTGGCCGCGCGTGTCTTGGCAAACGTGTCATAGCCGCCCTGATACAGCGTCAATCGTCGGTCTTCGAGATGCAGAATGGACCCCACTGCACGGTTCAGAAGGCCGCGATCGTGACTGATTACCAAAACCGTGTGCGGATAGCGCGCCAGATAACTCTCCAGCCACAATGCGCCTTCCAGATCGAGATAGTTGGTCGGTTCATCGAGCAGCAGCAGATCCGGCGCCGAAAACAACACCGCCGCGAGTGCCACCCGCATCCGCCAGCCGCCAGAGAACGCGGAGCAGGGCATGTTCTGCTCTGCATCCGTGAATCCAAGCCCCTTGAGAATGCTCGCCGCGCGCGCCTCTGCCGACCAGGCGTCGATATCGGCCAGCCGCGTCTGGATGTCCGCGATCTCGCCAGCCTCCGTCGCAACTTCGGATTTTGCAAGCAAATCAGTACGTTCCGTGTCTGCCTTCAACACCGTGTCGAGCAAGGACACCTCGTTTCCCGGTACCTCCTGATCGACGCCTCCAATGCGCGCGCGCTTGGGCAGGTGAATATCGCCTGATTCCAGCGCCAATTCCCCGCGAATAAGCCGAAACAGCGTGGTTTTGCCCGTCCCGTTGCGCCCCACAAGACCCACCTTGTGGCCTTCGGGGATCGTGGCCGAGGCCCCTTCGAACAAGGGTCGGCCCGCCACGGCATAGGTAATATCTTCGATGCGCAACATGGCGCGGGGATGCCCCAACGCCGCGCCCCCGTCAATCGGGCTGTTCAATCACGGCTTTTCAATTGCAGACACCCATGGTAGGCCGCGCGCAAATCTGGACCCTAGCAAGTGAGGCTACCATGGCGACCGAACGTACGCTCAGCATCATCAAACCCGATGCCACCAAACGCAACCTGACAGGCAAGATCAACGCCAAGTTCGAAGACGCAGGCTTGCGCATCGTGGCGCAGAAGCGCATTCACCTGACCAAGGCACAAGCGGGCGTGTTCTACGCCGTGCACGCGGAGCGCCCTTTCTACGATGAACTTTGCGAATTCATGGCATCCGAGCCGGTCGTCGTGCAGGTTCTGGAAGGTGAAGGTGCCATTGCCAAGAACCGCGAAGTGATGGGGGCCACGAACCCCGCCGATGCCGCCCCCGGCACGGTCCGCGCGGAATTTGCTGAATCCGTCGGTGAAAACTCCGTCCATGGGTCTGACGCGCCTGACACGGCGGCGGTGGAGATTGCGTATTTCTTCTCTGGCCTCGAACTTGTGGGCTAACGCGCGGATAAAGCGTGTCTTTTTGGAAAGGCCGTTCCTTGGGGGCGGCCTTTTCTACTGCGATAAGGCAATTGACCGACGTCCATGCATCTGTCACACAAACATTTCCGACAACGGTCAAGGTGCGCCTGAATGAAGGTCATCATCTGTGGAGCCGGGCAGGTGGGGTGGCAGATCGCCCGCCACCTCAGCGGCGAAAATAATGATGTCACTGTGGTCGACAACAACCCAGATCTCGTGCGCCGGGCTGCGGAAACCCTCGACGTGCAGGGCCTGACAGGCTTTGCAAGCTATCCGGACGTTCTCGACAAAGCGGGCGCCCGCGACGCAGACATGATCATCGCGGCCACGCATTCCGACGAGGTGAACATGGTCACCTGTCAGGTCGCTCATTCGGTGTTCGACATCCGCCGCAAGATCGCTCGCCTGCGCAGTCAGTCTTATCTCGATGCCATCTATTCCGATCTCTACCGCCGCGATCATTTGCCCATCGACGTGGTGATCAGCCCCGAACGCGAAGTGGCGCAAGCCGCGATGCAGCGCCTTGCCGCCCCTGCCGCGTTTGACACAGAACTCTTTCTCGATGGCGAAGCACAGCTGATGGGTCTGCGCCTGGGCGAAGATTGCCCCGTACTCAACACCTCCCTGCGGCAACTGACGGAGCTGTTCTCCACCCTCCGTGTCGTCGTCGTCGGCGTGCGCCGCAAAGGCAAACTCTTCGCGCCGGATGCCGACGATGAATTGCAGGCGGGTGATGAGGCCTATGTCTTCTCCCCCGTCGACGATATCCCCCGCACGCTGGAGGTGTTCGGCAAATCCTCCCACGTGCAGGAACGGCTGGTCATAATCGGTGGCGGCAATATAGGGCTGTCGGTCGCGCAGGCGCTGGAAAAACGCGGACGCAAGATCAAGACCAAGGTGATCGAGCGTGAACGCAAATGCGCCGAGCGCGCCGCTGATCTTCTGGAACGCACCATTGTCTTGAACGGGGACGGGCTGGATAGTGTGCTTCTGGCGGAGGCCAATGTCGCCCGCGCCGATGCCATCCTGGCCGTGACCGATGATGATAAGACCAACATGCTGGCCGCCGTGCGGGCCAAGGCCGAAGGCTGCGGGTTTGCCATCGCGCTCATCAACGACCCCACGCTTCTGCCGCTGATGGAGCCGCTGGGAATTGACGCCTATATCAACCCCCGTGGCACCACGGTCAGTTCCATCCTCCGCCATATTCGCCACGGCCGCGTTCGGTCGGTCTATTCCGTGGGCGATGCCGAGGCGGAGATGATCGAGGCCGAAGTTCTGTCGACCTCCTCCATCGCAGGTGTTGAGATCCGCGATATCGGCTTCCCCGAGGGCGTTCTGGTGGCGGGTGTGCGCAAGGGCGACAAGATCGTGAAACCCACGGGCCGGACCAAATTGCAGGCCGGCGACGTGGTGGTGATGTTCTCACTGGCCGCCGATGTGGCGCAGGTGGAACAGCTCCTGCAGGTTGCGATCGACTTCTTCTAGGTCATGCTTTCGCGCATCTTATTCCTTCCGCTCATCCTGCCGCTGACAGGGCTCTTTGCGGCGGCCATGTTCGTGCCTGCCGCGCATGCGCTTTATTTCGAGGACCATTCCGTCGCGCAGGCGTTTTTCTACTCCGGTGTCATCGGGTTTTTCCTGATCGCGATGGTCGGGCTGTCGCTGGCCAACCGTTCAAAGACCGACAATTCTGACCTTGAAAATCTTGCCTCGCTCTTTCTGGCCTATACCGTGCTGCCGCTCTTCCTTGCGCTGCCGTTCTATGAGGGGCTGGAAACGACCACCTACATCAATGCCTATATGGAGATGGTCTCCGCGCTTACCACGACCGGTGCACCGCTCTTTGAGGCGGATCGTCTTTCGGATTCGCTCCATCTCTGGCGCGGGATCGTGGGGTGGCTTGGGGGCTTGCTCATCTGGGTGTCGGCCTCCGCCGTTCTGGCGCCGCTGAACCTGGGCGGGTTCGAGGTGACCGCGCGCGCCGAACCAGGGCAGGGGGAGGAACGCTTTGACCGATTCAAACGGGCCAGTTCAGCCAAGCGCATCACGCGGATCGGGCAGGAACTGGTCCCGATCTACGTGGGCCTCACGTTTCTCGTCTGGCTTTTCATGGTTGTGGCCAATGAAGATCCGGTGGTGGCGGCCATCCTGGCGATGTCCACGCTCGCGACCTCTGGCATCACGCCACTAGATGGGCTCGAAGGGTTGCAAACAGGGTTTTACGGCGAAGGGGTGATCTTCTTCTTTCTGGCCTTTGGCCTGTCGCGCCTGACCTTTTCCAAGGACACCGTCACCAGCAGCAGTTCCATGCTCCGCAATGACCCGGAGTTTCGCATGGGGCTGGTGCTGGTTCTGGCTGTGCCTTTGCTGCTGTTCTCCCGTCACTGGCTGGGTGCGTTCGAGTTTGACGATTCCGAGAACCTCGTAAATGGCGTCTCCGCCCTCTGGGGCGGCATGTTCACGGTGCTGTCTTTCCTCACGACCACGGGGTTCGAAAGCACCGCTTGGGCCGATGCGCAGGACTGGTCGGGTCTGGGCACGCCGGGTCTGATCCTTCTGGGGCTGGCCCTTGTTGGCGGAGGGGTCGCCACAACGGCAGGCGGCGTAAAGCTCCTGCGCGTCTATGCGCTCTATCTCAACGGTCGGCGGGAACTTGAAAAACTGGTGCTGCCCTCCTCCATGGGCAATGCCAAGGCCTCCAGCCGCCGTATCCGCCGCGAAGGGGCTTTCATCGCCTGGGTCTTCTTCATGCTATTTGCACTGTCATTGGCGCTGATCACGGTGGTTCTGGCCTTCTTGGGGCAGGATTTCGAATCCTCCATTGTTCTGGCCATCTCCGCGCTATCGACGACGGGGCCATTGATCGACAGCGCGGCGTCCGAACCCATCGCGCTTCTCGACATCGGGACGCCCGCCAAGCTGGTGCTCTGCATGGCGATGGTTCTGGGGCGGTTGGAAACCCTTGGCCTTATCGCGCTGATCAACCTGCGCTTCTGGCGCAACTGACCGCATCCATCCTGACTGAGTGCGTTCGCCCTTGGTTGCGCGCCGGGGCGGGCAAAGTTCTGGTCCTATCCATGTCCAAAAACAAGGCGCTCAAACACCCGATTGGCAACTTTCCCACATCCCCTCCAAGGACCTGATTTTTGGGCTGGAAACTCCTGCAATCCACATCCATACTCCGTCTCACGAGGGAGGTGCCCGCCGTGGCGCCATCAAGAACAACAGCAAAAATAGGTGGCTCATCATGGCAAACGACCGTCAAAACCTGCAGGATGCGTTTCTCAATCAGGTGCGCAAGACCAAGATCCCGGTAACCGTCTTTTTGATCAACGGGGTCAAGTTGCAAGGCGTCATCACGTGGTTCGACAATTTCTGCATTCTCCTGCGTCGCGATGGGCAGTCGCAGCTGGTCTACAAGCATGCGGTCTCCACCATCATGCCGTCCCAGCCTGTGAACCTGTATGACGGTGATGAGGCCAACGAAGGGTAACGCATGGGTTTAACCGAGAGCGCGACAACCCGCGCCTGGGTCCTGCACCCCGACATCCCCAGCGCTGACAGCACGCGTGAACCGGCTCACGCGCTCGAAGAGGCCGTGTCACTGGCCCGTGCCCTGCCGGGTCTTGAGGTGCTGGGTGGGGACGTGGTGCGCCTGGCCAAGCCCCATCCCGGCACGCTGTTTGGCAAGGGCAAAATTGAAGAACTGCACCAGAAGGTGGAAGGCCAGGACATCGGCCTCATCCTCATTGATGGGCCTGTCACGCCTGTTCAGCAGCGCAATCTTGAAAAGGCACTGGGATGCAAACTGCTCGACCGCACCGGGCTGATCCTTGAGATATTCTCTGACCGCGCGGCCACGCGCGAAGGCGTGTTGCAGGTCGATATGGCGGCCCTCAGCTACCAACGCACGCGCCTTGTCCGCGCCTGGACCCACCTCGAACGCCAGCGGGGCGGGCTGGGCTTTGTCGGTGGACCGGGTGAAACCCAGATCGAGGCCGACCGCCGCGCCATCGACGACCAGCTTGTCCGCCTGCGCCGCCAGCTTGACAAGGTGGTCAAAACCCGTGGCCTCCACCGCGCCGCCCGCGCCAAGGTCCCGTTCCCCATTGTCGCGCTGGTGGGTTACACGAATGCTGGCAAATCCACGCTCTTCAACCGGCTGACGGGGGCGGAGGTCATGGCCAAGGACATGCTCTTTGCCACGCTCGACCCCACCATGCGCCGGATCGCCCTGCCGGGAAATGGACCAGAGGTCATTCTGTCCGACACCGTGGGCTTCATCTCTGACCTGCCCACCGAACTGGTCGCGGCCTTCCGTGCCACGCTGGAGGAGGTGACAGCGGCCAACCTCATCATCCATGTCCGCGACATTTCTCACCCGGAAACGGAAGGACAGGCCGAAGACGTGCGTGCGATCCTTGGCAGCCTCGGCGTGTCCGAGGATGTGCCCCAGATCGAGGTCTGGAACAAAATCGATCAGCTTTTGCCCGATGACCTCGACGTCGCCCGGAATCGTGCCGCACGGATGGACAACGTGCTCCTGCTCTCTGCCGTCACCGGCGACGGGCTTGAGGCCTTCGTCGAAGCCATACGCACCGGCATCGCCGGCGTCACCGCGCTTGCAGACCTTACACTCAGCTACGCCCAAGGCCGCGAGCGCGCCTGGCTCTTTGACAAAGGCCTGGTGGAAGAGGACACTCAGGATGAGGACGGCTATCACCTCACCGTCCGATGGAACGCCCTTCAGGAGGCCCAGTTCAAAACCCAGTTTCAAATCAAGTGACAGGAGGCCGCCATGGTCCAGGCATTCTACGAAACGCTGTTCACCGAAACCGTGCGCCAGATGCAAAAGGATCAGGGGTCCGACCGCATGTATGCCCGTCACCTGGCCGAAGAGGCCCCGCGCAAGGACAGGCTTGGTTCCGATGAGGTGCAGTTTCTCAGCCTGCGCGACGGCTTCTATCAAGCGACCGTGTCCGAAACCGGCTGGCCTTACGTGCAATTCCGCGGCGGACCGCGTGGATTTCTCAAGGTGCTGGACGACAAAACCATCGCCTATGCCGATTTTCGCGGCAACCGGCAATATATTTCGGACGGAAACCTGCGCACCGATGATCGCATCGCGATCATTGCCGTGGATTACCCCAATTCTGCCCGCATCAAGATCCTCGGTCGCGCGCGATTGTCCGACGATGCGGACCTGATCGAAAAACTGCGGGACCCGGACTATCGCGGCCGGGTGGAACGCGCGGTGGTGATCGATGTGGAAGCCTTCGACTGGAACTGCCCGCAACATCTGCCCGTGCGGCTGACCATGGAAGAGTTGCAACCCATGCTCGCCCCGTTTCAGCAGGAACTGGCGCAATTGCGCGCCGAGAATGCTCAATTGAAAGCGCAGCTCGCTGAGGATGAATAATGCGCCCTAGATCACTGTTAAAATAGAGTATTTTTAGCCAAAAGAAGACTGTTCGCTCTTTCTTTTTGCCTCACATATCCTCGCCGGAGGCATCAAACGTCATCGCGATAATGCCGCAGAACAAACACCCGAATGGCCGAGGCGAGCCCTGCCTCTGTACCCCGCGCTTCATCAATGTCCGCCGCCAGTTGGTTAATCGGCAGGCCCCGCTCAGAGGCGATGGCGCGAAAGGCGGTCCAGAACTCATCTTCCAGTGACACCGAGGTCCGGTGCCCGCGCAAGGTCAGGGAGTGTTTGACCGGGCGCGCACTCATGGGTCGCGCTTGTGGCCGTCGACCTTGGTCCTGAACGCCACCACCGCCGCCGCATCGCGCGCCTTGTCTGCCTTTCTTTGACCAAACTTTGCCGCGTTTTCATTGGCTTGCGCGCGCTTCTTCACCTTCGCGCGCGCCTTCCGGGCTTTGTTGAGGTTGACGGGTCGATCGTTCATTTAGGTCCGATCATCTGTTCGGGCCGCACCACGCGGTCAAAGGTCTCTTCATCGACAAAGCCGAGCTTGATCGCCTCTTCCTTCAGTGTCGTGCCGTTCTTGTGCGCGGTCTTGGCCACTTTGGTGGCATTGTCATAGCCGATCTCGGGCGCAAGGGCTGTCACCAGCATCAGCGACTCGCGCATCAGCGTCTCAATCCGGTCGCGATTGGCATCCAGCCCGTCGATCAGGTTGTCGGTGAAGGCCGAGGCGGCGTCACCCAAAAGTTGCATGGATTGCAACACGTTATAAGCCATCATGGGCTTGAACACATTGAGTTCAAAATGCCCTTGTGACCCTGCAAACCCTACCGCCGCATCATTGCCCATGACATGGGCACAGACCTGCGTAAGCGCCTCACATTGCGTCGGGTTCACCTTGCCCGGCATGATGGACGAGCCAGGCTCATTTTCCGGCAGAACCAATTCCCCAAGCCCACAACGCGGCCCGGAGCCCAGAAAGCGGATGTCATTGGCAATCTTGAAAAGCGACGCCGCGACCGTTTTCAGTGCGCCCGACATTTCCACCATCGCGTCATGGGCGGCAAGCGCCTCGAATTTATTGGGCGCGGTGACAAAGGGCAGGCCCGTGATCTCTGCCATGTTGGCCGCCACCTTGATGTCCCAACCGACGCGGGTGTTGAGCCCGGTCCCAACGGCCGTCCCCCCTTGCGCCAGTTCATAGATGCGGCCCAAGGCGGCCTCGACGCGCGCGAGTCCCATCTCGACCTGATGGGCATAACCGGAAAACTCCTGTGACAGCGTGAGTGGCGTCGCATCCTGCGTGTGCGTGCGGCCAATTTTGATAATGCCGTCAAAGGCCTCCACCTTGGCCTTCAACCCTGAAAGCAACTTTGAAAGCCCCGGCAACAGCACGTCCCGCGCTGTCATCGCGGTGGATATATGCATCGCCGTCGGAAATGTGTCATTGGATGACTGCCCCATGTTGCAGTGATCATTGGGGTGCACCGGGTCCTTCGACCCCATCGTGCCGCCCAGGATCTCAATCGCGCGGTTCGCGATCACTTCATTGGCGTTCATGTTGGATTGCGTGCCCGATCCCGTCTGCCAGACAACCAGCGGGAAATTGTCATCGAGCTTACCCTCGATCACGTCCCCGGCCGCTTCTATGATCGCATCGGCCAGACGCCCATCCAGCGTGCCTTGCTCTTTGTTGGCCATGGCGCAGGCTTTCTTGATCACGCCCAATGCGCGCACCACCGCGACCGGCTGGCGTTCCCACCCAATCGGGAAATTCATGATCGACCGCTGCGTCTGCGCCCCCCAATACTTGTCGGAGGGAACCTCCAAAGGGCCAAAGCTGTCGGTCTCGGTACGGGTCTTCATAAGGGGCGCTCCTTCATCTCTTGCCCCTTGTTAACGCGGGCAAGCAGGAGTGCAAAGGCTATAGCCGTTCCAGTTTGCATTAGCGCGGCTTTCGCGGCCTGTCGCGACCCTACGCAATGGCGGCTCAAACGCGAAAGACGATGCCGCTTTCCAAAAAACTGAAACCGGCTTACTTGCGGAAACTGTCGAGGCTGACCACGTCAGCCTCCGGTTTTTCGTCGTCTGCGGTCGCATCCTCGCTCACATCCGTGAAGGGTGCCACATCGTCGGTCGTGAACGCGTCGTCATCGTCGTCGTCATCCTCGTCCTCATGACTTTCAAACCGAAGGCCGAATTCGACGCTCGGGTCCACGAAGGTCAGGATCGCGTCATAGGGAATGGTCAGGTTTTCAGGCTGGTCGCCGAAATTCAGCGTGATGGAGAAAAAATCCTCCTCGACCACCAGATTGTCGAACCAGTGCTGCATGACCACAGTCATCTCACCCGGATAGCGATCCCGCAGCCAGTCGGCGAGTTGGGCGTCGGGGTGGGACGTGTCAAAGGTGATGAAGAAATGATGCACGCCCGGCAGACCATTGTCGCGCACATCGCGCAACACATGCTGAATGAGCCCACGCATGGCGTTGTGCATGAGCTTTCCGTAGTCGATGGTCCGTGACGGATCATGTGACATGGGGGTCTGTCACCTGTGAGCAGAAAAGAGAATCTCTTACCCTCTCAAAAGACCGCGTGGGCGCGGCGGCGTCAAACGAAAAATCCGGCCGCACCCAGAGCTGCCCCGATGCCGCCCATCCCTGCCAGTGTCACGATCAATGGCAGGCGGATCATGAGAAGCAGAACCGCCGCGCAGGCAATGAGGCCCGCATTGAGTGCTGAAAGCGTGCCGATATCGACCACGGGTCCAAAACGGCCCGGTGCGACTTGTGCGAACAGAACATGCAGCGCAAACCACAGCGACAGGTTCAGGATCACCCCCACGACCGAAGCGGAAATGACCGCCAGCGCGCCCTTGAGGCGCGGGCGGCTTAGCAGCGTTTCCACGTAGGGCGCGCCGGCGAAGATCCACAGAAAACAGGGCACGAACGTGACCCAAAGCGTCAGGAACCCCGCCGCTATGGCAACACCCGCGCCGCCCTCGGAAAATCCTGCTGAGATGCCTACGAACTGGGTCACAAGGATAAGCGGGCCGGGCGTCGTTTCCGCAAGTCCCAGCGCGTCGATCATCTGTGGCGTAGTGAGCCAGCCATGGGTCTCGACCACGGCCTGTGTCATGTAGGCCAGAACCGCATAGGCCCCGCCGAAAGTCACGACCGCAAGTTGCGAAAAAAAGAGCGCGATCTGAGTGAGAAACGCGTGATCCAGTGCCCATACGAGGGCCACAGGGGCTGCCCATAGCCCGCCCCAGATTGCCACGGTTCTCAGGGTGTGCGGGCGGGTGGGGCGCGGGGCCGGTGCGGAGGCCTCCCCGGCACTTGCCCAGAACCCGAACGCCGCAGCGGCGAGGATGATCAGCGGAAAGGGGATGGAGAAAAAGAACAACGCGACAAAGGCCAGAACCGCCAATATCCAACTGGCCCGGGTCCTGAGCGCCTTGCGCGACAGCTTCCAAAGGGCTTGCAGCACGACCACCACCACGGTCGCCTGAACGCCCGCGAAAATCGCGTGCACGCGTGGCAGATCCCCGTAAAACGCATAGCCAAAAGCCAGCGCAAAAATCACCGCCGCGCCGGGCAGAACGAAAAGCAGCCCTGCGATCAGTCCGCCCAAAACACCATGTAGCCGCCATCCCGCATAGGTGGCCAACTGCATCGCCTCCGGGCCAGGCAGAAGCATGCAGAAAGACAGCGCCTTGAGAAACTGATCCTCGGTGAGCCAACGATGCCGGTCCACCAATTCGCCATGCATCAGGGAAATCTGCGCCGCAGGCCCGCCAAAGGACAACACGCCGATGCGCCCGAAAGTGCGAAACAATTGCGACAGCCGCATATCAGCCATGGGTCTTGCCGTCCTCAACCCCATCGCGTGCCCGGCTGGTCAGGCTGTCACAAGGATCACGCCCCAAGCGCAACCAATCCGCTTCGTTGGGCAACCGCCGCGTGGCGTGAGCTGGGGGTATGTCACGAGGGACAGGCATCGCACGGGCATCCTCTGGTGTCTCAGTGGATGCGACTTCGGGCTCCGGAAATTCGAACATGCCTCGCGGGGCAGCCGCATTTGAAAACCCCTTGTCGTGACTGTCCCACCAAAGCGTTAAACTGTCAATCTTGCGATCCCGGGGGTATGGCCAAGCGGGCGGCATTCCCGTAACGGCAAGGCACGACAAGGAGTGAGGCTTTGGACATCGCCCTGACAGTGCTGGAAATCGTGGCACCGGTGTTTTTGCTGGCCGCTGTAGGCTTTGCCTGGGTGCGGATGGGCTTTGAATACCGCGTGCAGTTTGTCACGCGGCTGGGCATGTCACTGGCCACACCGTGCCTGGTGTTTGTCGCCCTCATGCAGTCGGAGATCGAGCCAAGCGCCCTCGGTGCGCTGTCTCTGGCGGGCTTCGCGGCCTACGGGTTGGTGACGATGGCTATGTGGGGGCTGGTGAGCGCCGGGCGGTTGGACAGACAGACCTATCTCGCGCCGCTCATCTTCTCCAACACGGGCAATCTGGGCCTTCCTCTGGCGCTTTTTGCCTTTGGCGATGTGGGGCTGGGTTACGCGGTGGTGGTCTTTGCGGTGTCGGCCATGATTCAGTTCACTTTTGGCATCTGGCTCGTGTCTGGCGGTGGATCGCTTCTGAAAATGATCCAAGAACCGCTGGTCCCTGCCACAGTGCTGGGCGCGGTGTTTCTGGTGATGGATTGGCAAACGCCGACATTCCTGACCAACGCGCTGGAGCTTATCGCGCAGATGGCCATCCCGATCATGCTGATCACTCTGGGTGTGGCCGTGGCGCGCTTGTCCATAGGCGCATTTGGCAAGCCTTTGATCTTGTCGGTGTTCAAAGTGATCATCAGCGCGGCCTGCGCCTCGGCGGCGGGATGGTGGTTCGGTCTGGACCCGGTGGCCTTTGGCGTGCTGGTCCTGCAAGTGGCGACGCCTGTGGCGGTCACCTCCTATATGCTGGCCGAAAAATACGGGGCAGAGGCGGAGGCCGTTGCGGGCCTCGTGGTTGTGTCCACACTGATGTCCGTTCTGACCTTGCCCATCATTCTGGCGTTTGTGCTCTAGGGCGCGCTCACCCGCCCTTCGGGCGGTTTCGCATGAGGACTGGTGGCGCCCTTCGGGCGGGGTGCTGGTGGCGCCCTTCGGGCGTTTTCACGCGTCTGATCTGGAAAGTGCAGGCTTCTGTTGCCAGGTGCCTGCGAACCCCGCCAGCCCTTGCTAGAGGACTGGGCTTAAGTTTTCGGCTTTACGCACCGCATTAAGCGGCGAGTGCAACCGGAGCACGATTGTCGTTGGCAATTATGCTTAGTGAACCGATAACGGTGGTATCTCACCGGGACAAAGCATTCCCCTTTACACGTTCGTCGATCCTGTTTCGGCCCCATGATCCTCCAACGATGGATATGGTGGAGCCGCCGGGTACCGCCCCCGGGTCCGATCCGCTTATTACGAGCGCGTTTATGCCCATAGTTCCCGAGGGAACAGGCCGAATATAAGCGCTGTTTCGTCCGTTGCAAAGGGCGCTCTGTGGGCAGGACGTCACCAGGATATTTGCGTCTGTCACGCCGGTGGTGCTTTCCAGACGGATTATGGCGATGCCGCCGATCAATCCACCGGCACCTGTGTAGGGCACAACGATATCTGTAGAGCTGCTGTCTGGTGCGTCGCGGATGTCAAAACTGTCCACGTCGTTGGGGCTTGAGAAATCCCCGATCCAAAGCATATCCTCGGTCACGTCAAAATCCGTCACGCGCAGATAAACATCCTCCGCTTCACCGTTGAAAACATTCCGGATTTCCGCAGAAACCGTGTCTTGTCCTTCGCCCGTGGTGACGATGATCGGGCCATCGGTATTGCGAAAGTATTCCGTTGAACGGAAAAAATCGTCGCGCGTTCCGCCAAGGCCATGACCTCCGGCGTCAACCCAGAACTGATCATCGCCAGCGCTGCCGAAACCGGTTGCCCCGTTTCCGAAGAGCACGAAATCTTCGCCGTTTCGTGCATATCCTTCGGACTCTTCACCCTGAACGATCAAGCCGTCATGTCCCGCACCGCCATCAAGAAATGCACTCGGTCCAGAAGATCGCAAGCCGCCATTCCAGGCTTCTCAGAACGCCATGCCGTGGACAACAACTCTGTCGTCGTCACCCATGCCGCCCTGCACGTCACCTTCGGTCACGCGGATGGCGTCAACCCCGTCGCCCCGTCAGCAAACCCTGTGTCCAGCACGACCGACCCGTCATCGTCATCCTTTAAGATCTCCATCGCGACCAAGCCTGCAATAAGCGCGAGCGCGCCAAAAAAGAACCGTCATCCTGCGATCCCCCATCATGCCCTTGGCCAAAACTTCCGGTTAACCGCTGCGTATCGAGATGTCGCACCGTTTCAACGACCTGTCTCAAGGTCGCACCCTGGATCGCACAAGCCATAACGTGCCGAGCCCGGAGGCCAGGATCACCAAAAGACCGGCGAGTGACCATGCATCAGGCCAGTCGCCGAAGACCAGATACCCCACCGCCGTGGCGGATATGAGTTGAGTGTAAATGAGCGGGGCGACAAGGGCGGCATCGGCCTGCCGGTTGGCCACCACGATCAGGTAGTTTCCGATCGTGCTCCCGGCGGAGCTGCCAAGGATCAGGGCGATGGTCGGGACATCGGGCGCAGGCCAATCTGCTGTGGCCCCGAATGGCATAAGTACCACCCCTCCGATCACCAAATGCGACAGCAGCAGAAGCCGGGGACGGTAATGAGGGGCCGCAACGCGCGTCGTCACAAGAAACGCACCGTAAAACATCCCCGCGGCGAGGGCCCAACCCAGCCCCGGGGAAAACCCGAACCCCGGTTTGACGACCAACAGCACGCCCAAAAACCCCGTCACAAGAAGTGCCGCTCGACCCGGGCTCGCTCGTTCGCCGAGGATCACGATGGCAAGGATGAACGACACGATGGGCCCGATGAAAAATGCGCCGAAAACATTGGCGATGGGTTCCGTGCGTAGTCCGGTCAGAATGCAACTGATGCCCATGGCAATCAGCAGACCGCGCAAGATCACCCGCCAGTCCGTAAATATGATCCATTCATGACGCTTGATGCCGCACAGTGGCAGCATCACCAGGGCTGCGATGGCAAACCGGGTCCAGGCCACGAAAATGGGATCCACGCCTGCGCCCATCACAAGTTTGCCCGCGGTGTCGCCCAACACGATGAAAGACATCGCGGTGAAGACAATTCCGGCGAGGCGGATCAGGTGACTGGTTTGCATGGGGGTCCTTAGTGGTCTTGCGCCACTATGGGTGCGGCCAGTCCAAAAGAAAAGCGGCGCCGAAATCCGGCACCGCCCCGTCTTTTCCGTGATGTTTCACTCTGCCGGTTGGTCGCCGCCCACCGGTGAGCCAGCTTTCTCCCGCAGGCCGTCACGGTAGAGCGCTTTGGCAAGGGCGAGGCACATCAGGCCCATCACCATGGTGAAAGGCAGCGCGCCTATGATCATGGCATTGCGCAGCGCATCCAGCGGGTTGTTTTCCCCGGCCGCGATCAAAAGCGCACCGATGACCGCCGTCAGGATCAGACCCCAGATGATGCGGTGCTTGATGCCTGTTTCCTGGCTTCCACCCGACATGATGGTGTTCATCACGAGAATGCCTGAATCCGCCGAAGTCACGAGGAACGTCATGATCAGCACCACACACATGACGGTCAGGCCTGTCAGCAATCCGCCTTCGATCATCTGGCCCAGCGTGACGAACAGCTTGGCCGTATTGGACGCTCCGATGATGACACCATCAGCACCGCCCGTCAGTTCCAGATCAATCGCGGTGCCGCCCAGAATGGTCATCCAGGCAAAACAGACCAGCGCCGGGGCAAAGACGCAGCCCACGATGAATTCCCGCACCGAACGGCCTCGCGAAATGCGCGCGAGGAACAGCCCGACAAAGGGTGAGAACGCGATCCACCATGCCCAGTAGAACGTGGTCCAACCGGCCTGCCAGCCAAAGAGACGCTGTGCCGCGCCCGCGTCATAGGCGGCGCGAAGCGTATCTTCGTCCAGGGCGGCAGCATCGCCTTCCAAACCGGAAACAAACCCGTCAAAACTTCCCCAGGCATTGCGCGCCCCGTCCGCCAATGCGGCAGCATGGGGTTGCGCGGCCTCTGGCAGGGCGGCGGTGAAATCGGCCATGGATTGCGGTGCATAGGCTTCAAAGCTCAGCGCGATGAAGTTCAGCACGTAATCCACGAAGGCCGACCCGTACGTGGACATCGCGAACCCGAAGGAGCCGAAGATCACGAAGGTCAGCAGCAGAATGATCGACAGAACAAGGTTGAGGTTCGACAGATATTTCACCCCACGTCCCACGCCCGAGACAGCAGAGATGATCGAAAGTCCCATGATCATCATCAGACCGGCCACCAGACCGACCTTGCCGGGGGCAGGGGCGTCCGTGTCACCGTTCATCATCCAGTCCATACCAGTAATGGCATAAAGCCCGTCAATGAACTGGCTCACGCCATAACCGATGGTCACAGACACGCCAAGGATCGTGGCCACCACGCCCAGCACGTCGACCAGATGACCCAAAAAGCCATTCATCAGCTTGCCAAAGAGAGGCGTCAGCGCCGACCGGATCGTCAGCGGCATATCCCGGGTGTAGGCGTAATAGGCAAGGCTCAGCCCGGTCACGACGTAGATCGCCCAGGCATGAAACCCGTAGTGCAGGAACGTATAGCGGAATCCCGATTCCAGCGCCTCGGGCGTGTTGCCCGTCACTTCTCCGGCCACCACCACGGGGTTTGATCCCCACAGGCCGAGCGGCTCGGCGGTGGCAAAGACCATCAGGCCCACGCCAAGACCCGCGCCGAACATCATCGAAAACCAGCTGAAATTGGAAAACTCAGGCTTTTCTCCCGGTGTCCCCATGATCCGCGCGCCTGTCTTCGGCAACACCGCGATCACCGCGAGGAAGAAGAAGAAAAAGCCGACGATGATGATGTAGAATGTATTGAATTGCTCCAGCAGCGCGAAGTTCCACGCCCCCAGCATTCGGTTGGCCAGATCCGGCGTTACCAACGCCCATAAGACAAGGCCCACCATAATGGATTTGCTTAGCAGCGCGATGGGCAAGGAATTGTCCTTGTAGAACCCCGTGTCCTGCGTGTTGACCTCCACATCCGTGAAGGGTGGCTTGATACTCATGATTTTCGTCCCTGTTTGTGATCCGATGGGCGCAGGTCATGAGCTGACACTTCATGTCTTTCACTCAGCTATGCGTGAGCGCCCCCCGGTGCCGAAAGCCTGTCACAAATAAAGGCACACGTCGAAGTGTTCGCGTCAAAAGGGTGTCGATTTGCGACCTCTCGCTGTGAATCCATGGCAAAAACGGGGTCAGGCCGTGGCGTGGTATTTGGCCCTTGCGCCTTCCCATCCCACTTGTCCCGCGCGTGCTTTTCCTGTTTGGATGCGAAAAAACCACCTCCGGAAAGACCCATCTTCATGTCCACAAAGCTCGACATCGATTTCGTCCGCAGTCAGTTCCCGGCCTTCGCGGAACCCTCACTGCAAGGCCACGCTTTCTTTGAAAACGCCGGCGGGTCCTACGCCTGCACACAGGTGATTGACCGGCTCCACCGCTACTACACCCAACGCAAGCTGCAACCCTACGCGCCCTATGAGGCAAGCCGCCTTGGCGGTCAGGAAATGGATGAAGCGCGCACGCGGCTCTCGGCCATGTTGGGCGTGGAGGAAGATGAACTGAGCTTCGGCCCCTCGACGACGCAAAACACCTATGTCCTGTCTCAGGCCTTTCGTGAATGGTTAAGCGACGGTGACGCGATCATCGTCACCAATCAGGACCATGAAGCCAATTCCGGCCCATGGCGGCGCCTTGCGGATAGCGGAATAGAGGTGCGGGAGTGGAAGATCGATGTGGACACCGGCCTTCTCAATCTTGATGACCTGCACGACCTTTTGGACGAACGCGTGCGACTGGTGTGTTTTCCCCACTGTTCCAACATCGTCGGCGCGATCAACCCGGTGGTGGAGGTGACGGCCGCCGCCCATGCAGCGGGTGCTTTTGTCTGTGTCGATGGTGTCAGCTACGCCCCCCATGGCTTTCCCAATGTCGGGCGGCTGGGGGCCGACATCTATCTCTTTTCGGCCTATAAAACCTATGGTCCGCATCAGGGCATCATGGTGGTCCGCCGTGCATTGGCGGACTTGCTGCCCAATCAGGGCCACTGGTTCAATGCAGGATCGCTTTACAAGAAATTCACCCCGGCGGGACCGGACCACGCGCAAGTCGCGGCCTGTGCGGGCATGGCGGATTATGTGGATGCGCTGGCCGACCATCACGGGATCGCGGGCGATATCAAAACCCGCGCCATGGCCGTCCATGACATGATCCGTACCAGGGAAGTTGAGGCGCTTCAGCCTTTGCTCGATTACCTGTCAGAGAAGAACTCCGCCCGGCTCATCGGACCCGCTGATGCTTCTGCCAAAGCGCCCACCGTGGCGGTGGAACTGAACGGCCCCGGCGAACCGGTGGCGGCGGAACTGGCTCATCACGGCATCATGACGGGCGGCGGCGATTTTTACGGCGCGCGGCCTTTGCAGGCCATGGGTATCGACCTCGACAAGGGCGTGCTGCGGCTGTCCTTCGTGCACTATACGTCTGACGCAGAGGTGAATAAGCTCATCACCGCTCTGGACGCCGTCCTCTGACCCGCTACATCGCTTCACACAAAGGAATAGGTGAGGCAGTCAATGAGCGGAAATGCCCCGACAATTCTATGGTTGCGCCGGGACCTGCGGCTCAGCGACCATCCCGCGCTCAAGGCGGCGTTGGACGCGGGTGGTCCGGTCATCCCGGTCTACATTCGCGATGATCTGGTCGACAACCTTGGGGCCGCGCCGAAATGGAGGCTGGGGCTGAGCCTTGAGGCCTTTGCCAAAAGCCTTGAGGGCGTGGGCTCTCGCCTCATCTTGCGATCGGGCAAGGCAATCGACGTACTGAAGGATCTGGCAAAAGACACGGGCGCGACCGCGATTCATTGGCACAGGGCCTATGACCCCGAAAGCATCGCGCGGGACAAGGATGTTAAATCTGCGCTGAAGGATGCAGGGCTGGAAGCGCATAGTCACGCAGGCCATCTGTTGTTTGAACCCTGGACGGTAGAGACGGGCACCGGCGGGTTTTACAAGGTCTATTCGCCGATGTGGAAGGCCGTGCGGGGCAGGGAGGTTGATACCCCGTTGCAGGCCCCGTCGTCCATCCCGGCGCCTGACACGTGGCCCGACAGTGAAAGCCTTGACAGTTGGTACCTCGGGCGCGCCATGAACCGGGGCGCAGAGGTATGCCTGCCCTACCAACGCGTAGGCGAAGACAAGGCCCGCGACCGGCTCTACCGCTTCACGGCTGACATCATTGGTGGCTACGATACGGACCGCGACTTCCCGGCTGTTGATGGCACTTCTGGCCTGTCCGAAAACCTTTCGCTTGGTGAAATTTCGCCGCGCACCTGCTGGCATGCGGGTCAACGCGCGTTGGAGGATGGCAAAAAAGGCGCTGAGACGTGGTTGAAGGAACTGGTCTGGCGCGAATTTGCCTATCATCTGGTCTTCCACACCCCCCACATCACGACTGAGAGCTGGCGCGACGGGTGGGAGAAATTTCCGTGGTCAGAGGATGAAGACACGCCAGAGGTTCTGGCATGGAAACAGGGGCGCACCGGGATCGCTTTCGTCGATGCTGCCATGCGGGAAATGTATGTGACAGGCCGCATGCACAACCGGGCGCGCATGATCGTCGGGTCCTACCTGACCAAACACATGATGACCCACTGGCGTATAGGCCAGAAATGGTTCGAACACTGCCTCACCGATTGGGATCCGGCCTCCAACGCCATGGGCTGGCAATGGGTGGCAGGCTCCGGCCCTGACGCCACGCCCTATTTCCGCGTCTTCAACCCGGATACGCAGCTCGACAAGTTCGACCGAGACGGAGCCTACCGCAAGGCGTGGATCGCCGAAGGCTACGGTGCGCCGTCGAAGACTGCGCTGTCTTTCTATGACGCGATGCCGCGCTCTTGGGGGCTGAAACCCTCTGATCCCGTGCCTGACCCCATCGTGGGCCTGTCCGAAGGTCGCCAACGCGCGCTTGATGCCTACTCCAATCGGGATTTCTGATGGTGATTGCCGTTCTTCCGCAATCCCTCGCGTTGCGTCGCTGTTCGATCTTCAATGGTGCAAAAACCACTAGACGCCACCGCGCCAACCGGCCAAACTCCTGAAATGACAGAAGGAAGCAGCATGATCCTGACCGATACAGCCGGCCAAAAGAACCTGCCACTCTACTTCAAATCCTGCTTTGCCATCGCCAAGCATATCGAAAGCGGCAGTATCGAGATCGAACTGCCCGATGGGCGTATCTTCATGGCCACAGGCGATGCTCCCGGTCCTCATGCAAAGATCGTTGTGCATGACCCCGACATCTTCGCCCGCATGGTCCGCGAAGGCTATCTGGGCTTCTGTGACGCCTATCTGGAAGGCGGCTGGTCCACCCCCGATCTGCAAGCCTTCATGGATCTGGTCAACGACCGCAATGACAGCATGTACAATGGCTACCCGGGTCAGAAAGTCATCCAGCTGATTGAAAAAATCCGCTTCTGGTTCAAGAACAACTCCAAGACGCAGGCCCGCAAGAACATCAGCTATCACTACGATCTGGGCAATGATTTCTATGAACTCTGGCTCGATGACACGATGACGTACTCCTCCGGTATTTTCACGACCGGTCAGGAAAGCCTCGAAGCCGCGCAGCGTGCCAAATATGCCTCCATGGTCGATGAAATGGGCGTGAAACCGGGCGATCACGTGCTGGAAATCGGCTGCGGCTGGGGTGGTTTCGCCGAATACGCCGCAAAGGAACGTGGCCTCAAAGTCACCGGCCTCACCATCAGCGAAGAACAGTTCAAATTCGCCCAAGAGCGCATCAAGCGGGCAGGGCTCGACCACATGGTCGATTTCAAATTGCAGGACTACCGCGATGAAACCGGCCATTATGACGGCATCGCGTCCATCGAGATGTTCGAAGCCGTGGGCGAAAAATACTGGCCTGCCTATTTCAATACCGTCCACGACCGTCTGCGGCCCGGCGGCAAGGCCACGTTGCAGGTGATCCTCGTCCAGGATCGCAATTTCAACGCCTACCGCAGTTCCGTCGATTTCATCCAGAAGTACATCTTCCCCGGCGGCATGCTGATCAGTCCCTCGGTCCTGCGCGCGCAGGCCGAACAGGCGGGGCTTATGTTCCAACGCTCCGTTGAATTTGGCCAAAGCTACAGCCAAACCCTGCGCCGCTGGCACGAAACCTTCAACGCCAAGTGGGATCAGGTGTCCGGCATGGGCTTCGATGACCGCTTCCGCCGGATGTGGAATTTCTATCTTACCTCTTGCGCGGGCGCGTTCGCCGGTGGCATTTGTGATGTCACACAGATCACCATCGCCAAACCGACCTGACCTGAAGGAGACATGGGATGCGCCCGACCGAAAACATGCCCACGATGGGACGGCTGGTCGCGGCGATCTGCATGGGCGGGCTGGCCTATTACACGGCCGGCATCGTGATGGCTATCTGGCCGGACGATTACAATTTTGGCTGGTTCCGGGAATTCAGCGCCCTGGTGGCGGTCTTCACAGGCTGGCGGGTCATCGGCCGGCGGCTCGGCAACGGGATCGTGCCGGGCATCAACGCGGGTCTCACGGGGCTTGCGGTCATGCTGTTCTGGATTTTCCTGCTTCTGTCATTCAACGAAATGATCGGGCGCTCTCTGGACCTGCGCTATGATGGCCCGTTCGAGGCGCTGAACGGGATGTTCGAGATTTCCTTTGAATGGGCGCAGAACCTTCAGAATGTGCGTCTTTGGATCTTTCTGGTGGGCGGGGCCATGATTATCGGGCTGATGTCCGAACTGGTCAGCAAGAAAGCCTCATAACTCCGGTGTCCCTCATCTTCCTGCTTGATCCCCTGTCCTCAGAGCCGCTTTTGCAAGAGGTTCTGGGCCAGCCCGCGGCATCCATGCGTCCGGTTGTGCTGGAGGACGTGGGCACGGGCAATGCAAGTGACGCCCTCGCCATGCCGCAGATCGACGCGCAAAGCAGCGCCACGGCCCTTGCCATCGAAGTCGAAGATCCTGCCGCGTTCGACCGTCTGAGCTTCTTTGCCGCTGTTCTGGGCGCGCATCCTGTTCCCAAGCACGGGCATATGGACGGGCATCGCGTCTCCGGCGTTCTGTTCGTGGATGATACAGCGGACGGGCCGGGCAACCTGACAGCCGCGCCCTCTCACCTCGCGCTTTTGGCGGCGCGCGAGATCATGGGCTACCACGGGCGGCGCCCTGCGGCTGACGTGACGCACCGCCTGCCGATGATCTTTGCCCGCGCCGCCGCAACCCTAGCCGCCAAAACCACCCCGACCCCGACCATTCGCAGTCAAGCCACGCAGGACGACGTTATAGTCCACGCCTCGGACGCCACGCACGAAGGCTTCTTTCTGACCCGCACTTATGACCTGCAACACCCTCGTTTCGACGGCAGCACGAGTGCGCGGCTCAGCCGGGAAGTCTTCGTCGCCACCGATGCTGTCATCGTGCTGCCCTATGATCCGGTCCGCGATCGCGTCCTGCTGGTAGAACAGTTCCGCATGGGCCCGTTTGCGCGGGGTGACACATATCCGTGGGTGCTCGAACCTGTCGCGGGCCGGGTGGACGCGGGCGAAACCGTCGAAGAGGCCGCGCGCCGCGAATGCGAAGAGGAGGCAGGGCTCACGCTGCGCCACCTTGAACATGTCAGTTCGCATTATTTCTCGCCCGGCGCGTCCACGGAATACTACCACTGCTATGTGGCACTCAGCGACTTGCCGGACGGGGTGGCCGGGCAGGGCGGGTTGGATGCCGAACACGAAGACATCCGCACGCATGTTCTGTCTTTTGACGCAGTTCAGGACCTTCTGACCAGCGGAGAGGCCAATATCGGTCCTCTGATCCTGCTTCTTTTGTGGCTCGAACGCGAACGTCCCAGATTGCGGGCTTCTGCTTGAGGTCTGTGCCCGTGGGTCCTAGAACGTTCTCAACTCTAATCTGGGGGAATGGCCCATGCGCGTCGCCGAAGATCTGGCTCAGGCTGTTGGAAACACACCGCTTATCCGGCTCAGAAAAGCCTCGGAGGAAACCGGGTGCGACATTTACGGTAAGGCAGAGTTTCTGAACCCCGGCCAGTCGGTCAAGGACCGCGCGGCGCTCTTCATCATCAGGGACGCCATTGCCCGGGGGGACCTGCGACCCGGCGGCACGATCGTCGAAGGCACGGCCGGAAACACCGGGATCGGTCTGGCGCTGGTGGGCGCGTCGCTGGGCTTCAAGACGGTGATCGTCATCCCCGAAACACAGAGCCAGGAAAAGAAAGACATGATCCGGCTCGCCGGTGCGGAGTTGGTGGAGGTTCCCGCGGTACCGTACGCCAACCCCAACAACTACGTGCGGTATTCGGGCCGCCTGGCCGAGGAAATGGCCCGTCGCAACAACAATGGCGCGATCTGGGCCAACCAGTTTGACAACGTGGCCAACCGTCAGGCTCATATCGACATGACAGGGCCCGAAATCTGGGAACAGACAGGGGGCAAGGTGGATGGCTTTGTCTGTGCCGTGGGATCCGGTGGCACGCTTGCAGGCGTGGGCGCCGCGCTCCAGCCCAAGGGTGTCAAGGTGGCTCTGGCCGATCCGATGGGGTCCGGCATGTACACGCTTTTCCGCGATGGCAAGGCCGCCGCCGAAGGAAGCTCCATCACCGAAGGCATCGGTCAGGGGCGGATCACGGCCAATCTCGAAGGGTTCACGCCCGACATGATGTACCAGATCCCAGATGACGTCGCGATCCCCATCGTGTTTGACCTGCTGCGCCACGAAGGCCACTGCCTTGGCGGTTCTTCGGGGATCAATGTGGGCGGGGCGATGGCGATGGCCCGCGAGATGGGTCCGGGGCACACCATTGTCACGATCCTTTGCGATTACGGCACTCGCTATCAATCCAAACTGTTCAACCCCGACTTCCTGCGGGAAAAGGGCCTGCCCGTGCCCGATTGGCTCGACGCGCAAAGCTCGGACATTCCAGAGGTCTTTACCGCATGACCCGGTCTCTCACGCGCCTTTTCCTGCTGTTCTGGCTGTGTCTCGCGCCTGTCGCGCTGACCCTCGCACCTGTTGCGTCCTATGCGCAGCAAGTGGCTTTGACCGAAGAAGACCAGGAAATCTGGCAACGTCTCGCCACCCGGGCGGAAGAGGCCGTCGCCAATGCCCGCGCCTCGACGCCCGCATTGGAAGAGCTGCGCTCTGATCTGGTCTTGTGGCGCGATCGCTTCCTTAAGGCGCAAGAGGCCAACGCCCGAACCATTGCCACAGTGCAGCGTCAACTTGATGCCTTGGGTCCCGTGCCCGAAAGCGGCGAGGAAAGCGAAAACGTCGCTGCGGAGCGGGCTTCGCTCACCAGCCGGTTGGACGAATTGCAGGCCCCCGTATTGGTCGCCGAGGTGGCATACAGCCGTGCCGATGGGTTGGTGCGCGCCATCGACAAAATCATCCGGGATCGCCAAGCCGAAGAATTGGTGGAGTTCGGCCCCTCGCCGCTCAATCCGGCGAACTGGTTGCCTGCGCTTCGGGTCTTGTCCCTCTCTGCCGAATATCTGCGTGGCGAATTCGTGGTCGCTTGGTCAAACGAAATCCAGAAACAGGAGACCAAAGAGAACCTGCCGCTGGTCATTTTCTTTGTGTTGGCCGGCCTCGTTCTCGTCATACGGGGCAGGCGTTGGAGCCGGGCCATGTCCGAAAGCGTTCTGGGGGATGACCCGGGCGCAGGACGTTGGATTGCGGGCTTTGCGATCTCAACCGGCTCCCTCATCATACCGCTTGCTGGCATCTACCTTCTGATCCGCGCGGTTTATGCCACAGGGCTCGTGGGTCTGCGTGTCGATCAGGCGCTGCAACTTGTGCTGCCTGCCGCATTTGTCTTTCTGTTTGCCCGCTGGCTCGCCTCGCGCATTTTCCCGGCGGTGGAGGCACGTTCGCTGCCGCTGAACCTGACGGTTTCTCAGCGGCGGGCGGGGCGCTGGTTCGGGGCAAGCCTGGGCCTTGCGGCTGGACTTCATGTCTTGCTCGAAAACTTTTCCAGCACCGGCGGTTGGCCGGAAGGGGCCCGTGTCACCATCCTGTTCCCACTTCTTCTGACCGCCGCCCTTTTGCTGCTGCGGATCACGCGGTTGCTCAAGGCGCATTGTGTCAATGAGGCCAGTTCGGAAGAGGAAGAATCCTATCGCACCCGTTTGATGCGGCTGCTGGTTGTGGGTCTGATGATCCTCTCCGTGGCGTCCCCGGTTCTGGCGGCCATAGGGTATTTCAAACTGGCGCAATTCGCGCTATTCCCGGCGCTCTTGTCGCTGCAATTGCTGGCCGCGCTGGTGATCCTGCAACGGGTCGTGATCGAGGTCTATGTCCTGATCACCGGCAACCGCGAAGATGCGGGCGAAAGCCTTATTCCCATCCTCATCGGCTTCACGATGGTGCTGATGAGCTTGCCGATCTTCGCCCTGATCTGGGGCGCGCGCGCCACCGATCTCGCCGAGGTCTGGAGCAATATCATCAATGGCTTTGACATCGGCGGCTTGCGTCTGTCGCCGTCGGTCTTCTTCACCTTCGCCATCGTTTTTGTCATCGGTTACACCGCCACGCGGCTTCTGCAAGGCGCGTTGCGCAACACCGTGCTGCCCAAAACCAAGATCGATCCGGGCGGGCAGGTGGCGATCGTGTCGGGCCTTGGCTATGTCGGTATCTTTCTGGCCGCCGTGGTGGCCATCACCAGCGCGGGCATTGATCTCAGCTCCATCGCCATTGTGGCCGGTGCGCTGTCCGTGGGCATCGGCTTTGGCTTGCAAAACATCGTGTCGAACTTCGTTTCGGGCATTATCCTTCTGATCGAGCGCCCCATCTCCATCGGGGACTGGATCGAAGTCGGCGGCATCCACGGCACCGTGCGCAAAATCTCTGTCCGCTCGACGGTGATCGAAACCTTTGACCGCTCGGACGTTATCGTTCCCAATTCCGACTTCGTCAGCGGACGAGTGACCAACTACACCCATGGCAACACCGTGGGCCGCGTGATCGTGCCCGTCGGCGTGGCCTATGGCACGGATCCCAGGAAGGTCGAAAAAATCCTCTCGGACGTGGCGCGTGACCATCCCATGGTGCTGTTGTCCACGCCGCCTGCCATCATCTTCCAGGGCTTTGGCGCGGACAGCCTCGATTTCGAAATTCGCGCGATCCTGCGGGATGTGAATTACGTGCTTTCGGCGCGGTCTGACATGAACCACGAAATCGCGCGGCGCTTCATGGAAGAGGGCATCGAGATCCCGTTCGCCCAGCGCGACATCTGGATTCGCAATCCCGAGGCGCTGACCGGCGACGCGCCGAGCGAAGGCGCGCACAGCACCACCCCGGATACCGCCCACGTCACCGAAGAAGATCTGGACGCGCCCACGCCCGACGGGGACACCAGCGGGGATGGGGACGGGCGATGACCGCCACACTCTTTTACGATGAGCCTTACGCCCGCAGCGCCACCGCGCGTGTGACCGGCCAGACACCGGAAGGGGGGCTTCTCGTCGATGCGTCCGTGTTCTATGCAACGGGCGGCGGGCAACCGGGCGACAGTGGCCGCATCACGTGGGACGGGGGCGCGGTGGATATCGCCACAACAGTCAAGGCAGAAGACGGCCAGATCGCCCTTGTCCCGGCAGAGCCCATCACCTTGCCACCCGCGGGAACCGTCATTCAGCAGACCCTCGACTGGACCCGCAGGCATGCCCATATGCGTGTGCACACGGCACTGCATCTGCTGTCTGTCGTGATCCCGCTGCCAGTGACGGGCGGCTCCATCTCGGAAACCCGGGGTCGTCTGGATTTCGACATGCCCGACGCACCAGAGGATAAACCCGCCCTGGAGTCCGCCATCAATGATCTCATTGCGCGCGATCTGCCGGTGACAGAAAGCTGGATCACCGATGCGGAACTGGATGCCAATCCCGGCCTTGTCAAAACCATGTCGGTAAAGCCGCCGCGCGGCTCTGGCCGCATCCGCCTCATTCGCATCGGGGAAGAGGGCGTGACCCAGGTCGATCTGCAACCCTGCGGCGGGACCCATGTGGCCCGCACCGGAGAGATCAGCGCAGTTCGCCTTGGCAAGGTCGAAAAGAAGGGCCGCCAGAACCGCCGCGTCTATCTGCATCTGGAGGCTTAAGAAACCCCTTGAACTGGCGGGCCCACGGGGGCTAAAAGGCGCCCACCGGAGAGGTGGCCGAGTGGTCGAAGGCGCACGCCTGGAA
>CAYMEC010000019.1:23184-50210 GCA_964389425.1 uncultured Roseovarius sp. | reverse complement strand
GAAACTCCGCGCCATAGGGCTCATCTCTGCGTCCTCAAACGCCACGGCGGGCGGCACAGGCATGCCCAGCAACTCCGCCGCGTATCCAATCACGTCCTGCGGCGGGGCGGGATCATTGTCGCAGACATTATAGGCCGCCCCCGGATTGGGTCGCGCGATAGAGGCCGCTAGCACCTGCGCGATGTCCTCCACATGAATGCGACTGAAAATCTGGCCATCCTTGATGATCCTACGCGCTGTCCCGTTCCTCACCTTGGAAAACGGCCCGCGCCCAGGGCCATAAATCCCCGCCAGCCGAAAAATATGTAGCGGCAGACCCGAAATCGCGGCCCATTCCGCCTCTGCCTCCACTCGCATCCGCCCGCGCGTCGTGGCAGGGGTGAGCGCGGCGCTTTCATCCACCCAATTGCCCTTGTGGTCGCCGTATACCCCGGTGGTCGAAAGATATCCCGCCCACTCCAACCGGTCTGCAATGCTACCGATCTCCTCCCGGTAGCGCGCCAGCACCGGATCGCCGGCCTCTTCAGGGGCGGCGGACATCAGGATATGCGTCGCCGTCTCAAATGCCTCCGACAGATCCCCGTCAGGCCACAGTACCGGCCTTATCCCTTCCGCCTCCAACGCCGCGCATTTCTCTTTCTTCCGCGTGGTGCCGTAGATCACCCAGCCCTGTGGCACCAGCAATCGCGCCAGCGCGCGGGCCGAATACCCATGGCCGAAGGAGATCATCGTCTTGGTCATGGGCCACCTCTTACGCAATGCGCCAAGGCCCGTCCACCACGGTTGATCCTCGCCAAGCGCCATGCCATTCTGCTCCTCAATTCACGACCAACGTGAACCCAGACGGCCAGAGCAGCACAAAGCCCTTCGAACACGCGTATCCGCGACGGGGAATCACAGCGCCGCGACCCGGCAAACGGCTCGCCATGGCGTTGTTTTCGGGAAACAGGCTTCCGGCCTTAGGAAAAAAAGCACCTAAATCTACAGAAAAGCCTTGTTTATATACACTATCCGTTGTGTTTACGCGCGATATACAGTTAAATCCGCCCCAGAGGCCCATAGGATCGGGCGGTTGAAGGAGACCATAAAATGGCAAAACCAATGACAAAAACGCAGCTGGTGGCGGCACTGGCAGAGGAAATGGACAGCGACAAGAAAACAGCCAGCGCTGCGCTTGACGGGATCATCTCCGTGATCACGCGCGAAGTGTCCGGCGGCGGCGCCGTCACCCTGCCCGGCGTCGGCAAGATCTACTGCCGTGAACGCCCTGCCCGCATGGTGCGCAACCCCGCCACCGGTGAGCAGATCCACAAGGACGCCGACAAGGTGGTCAAGATGACCATCGCCAAGGCGCTGAAGGACAGCGTGAACGACTGATCTTGTAACTCACAAGACTTTCAGAAAGGGTCGCCCCAGAGGCGGCCCTTTTCTTTTGGGCCGCGGAATTTTGGGGCGCACTGGCCATGGACATCAAAGCGATCCTCATGGGGCTGGCCTTCGCCTTCATGTGGTCCAGCGCCTTCACCTCCGCCCGCGTGATCGTGGAGGCCGCACCGCCCGTATCCTCACTCGCGCTGCGCTTTCTCATCTCTGGCCTACTGGGCGTTATCATTGCCCGGATGCTTGGGCAAAGCTGGCGCCTCACCCCCGCCCAATGGCGCGCCACGATCCTCTTCGGGATTTGCCAGAACGCGCTCTATCTGGGCCTCAATTTCGTGGCCATGCAAACGGTGGAGGCCTCTCTCGCCGCCATCATCGCCTCCACCATGCCGCTTCTGGTGGGCCTCTCACTCTGGATTGTCTGGGGCGAACGCATCGGGCCGCTTGGGGTCATGGGCCTCTTGGCCGGGGTGATCGGCGTGGCCATCATCATGGGCACGCGGCTGCAAGGCGGAGCCGATATGTACGGGATCGCCCTCTGTGTCATTGGGGTCATTGCGCTGGCCTTCGCCACCCTCGCCGTGCGCGGCGCCACGTCGGGCGGCAACTTCCTGATGGTCGTCGGTCTACAGATGCTGGTGGGCTCTGCCGTGCTGGCCGTGGTCGGCGCGGCCACTGAAACCATAGAGGTCACATGGTCCTGGCAACTGGTCGTCGCTTTTGCCTACACCACTCTGGTGCCGGGGCTTCTGGCAACACTTGTCTGGTTCATGCTGATGGATCGCGTCGGCGCTGTGAAGGCGGCCACCTTCCACTTTCTCAACCCGGTCTTCGGCGTCGCCATCGCGGCCCTGATCCTGGGCGAGGCCATGGGACTATGGGATATCGTGGGCGTGGTCATCGTCACGCTCGGCATCCTTGCCGTGCAACTCTCACGCCAAAAGCAAGCCTAGCCGATCACGCCGCGGGGCCCCTCGCCCACCTGCCCGCGATGCAGCAACAGATGATCCAGCAGCACACAGGCGACCATCGCCTCCCCCACCGGAACGGCACGAATACCCACACACGGGTCATGCCGCCCCTTGGTGATCACTTCCGTCTCGCTGCCATCCATCCGGATCGATTTGCGCGGTGTCAGGATCGAAGACGTAGGCTTCACGGCAAACCGCACCACCACATCCTGCCCGGTGGAAATGCCGCCCAGAATGCCACCCGCGTGGTTCGAGGAATATTCCGGCCCGGTTTCACCCATGAAAATCTCATCAGCATTGTCGGTGCCGGTCAGCCGCGCCGCCGCCATGCCTTCGCCGATCTCTACGCCTTTCACAGCATTGATCGACATGCACGCCGCCGCCAGATCGGTATCCAGCTTGCCATAGACCGGAGCACCCAACCCCACAGGTACCCCGCGGGCGCAAATCTCGATCTCGGCACCGACGGAATTCTGCCCTTTCCGGATCGCCTGCAGATAGTCTTCCCAATCTTGCAACGCACCCGGATCCGGCATCCAGAAATCATTGCCGTCAATCGCGTCCCAGTCGAACCGGTTCCGATCAATCTCCATCTCGCCCATCCGGGTCATGTAGCCTTTGATCTCTAGACCCGGCACCAATTGCTTCAACGCCGCCCTCGCCACGCCCGCCGCCGCCACCCGCGCTGCCGTCTCGCGCGCCGAGGAGCGCCCACCGCCACGATAATCGCGATGGCCGTATTTCAGGTGATAGGTGATGTCGGCATGGCCCGGCCGGAATGTCTCGGCAATGTCGCCATAATCGCGCGACCGCTGATCGGTGTTTTCGATCATCAACTGAATGGGCGTGCCCGTCGTCTTTCCTTCAAACACACCCGACAGAATGCGCACTGCATCCGCTTCCTTGCGCTGCGTCGTGTGCTTGTTGAGTCCCGGGCGCCGCTTGTCCAGAAACTGCTGAATGAACGCCTCGTCAACCGGCACACCGGGCGGGCAGCCATCGACCGTGGCACCCAGCGCGGGCCCGTGGCTTTCGCCCCAAGTTGTCACGCGAAACAGATGACCGAATGTGTTCAGGCTCATGGCCGTCTCCCTAAATTCTCAACTCGGATAGCGCCGCTCAGGCCCGGTCTCAAGGCCAAACGGTGGATAACGGGTGCGCTTTTGTGCCCTGATTCGCGAAACGAGGTCGGAATGACAGGAAATCTGTGGAAAACGAATCAGGACCATTGACCGATTCGCAACGCCTCGCCTATACCTTTATGCAGCACTCATGAAACCGGGCAAAAAACACCCGGCATGACATTTGGGGGGATTTTTCCGGAACAGATCGTCGGCCAGCGACATTTGACGCCAAGCCACGGGTTCCATCATATTTCGTTGCAGGAATTGAGCCAGACGCGTCCGCTCAACCGCAACATCACCAGTCAACGTGGCAGGAATGATTGAGGGGCCGGATCAACGGCCCCCTTTCTTTTGGACACGTCCTTTCTCACGCTGTCGCCTTTGCGCACATCACTGCCCGCCTTGTCTTCATAAAGGCGCCGGTCCGCGATACGCCGCAGGGTCGTGTAATTCAACGCCTCATGCGGGCAACAGGCCGCACCGAAGGATGCCTTGACCGTGACCGGCAACCGCGGCCCTTGCTCTTCGGACAGATCCACAGGCACGCTGATCCGTACCCGAAGGTTTTCCACCACATCCTCCAATCCGCCCATGGCCACGCCGGGCATCCAAAGCGCGAACTCATCCCCGCCCATACGCGCGGTCAAAATACCGGTCTGCGCCGGGAATCTGAGCTTCGATGCCACGTGAACCAGCACTTGGTCCCCCGCGACATGGCCGTACCTGTCATTGATGATCTTGAACCGGTTGAGGTCTAGGCAGATCATCGCCCCCGACATGCGCGGCGTGTCCGTCAGCGCCTGTGTGACCCGGGCCGCGAAGGTGCGGATGTTCAACGCACCCGTCAACGGGTCCGTTTCGCTGAGTCGCTTGAACCGGGCCGCCTCTTCGCGCAAGGCATGCATCGGGCTCGGGGCCAGTTCATAGGTCAGAAGAGTTGGCTCTTGCGGGGGTCCAGGTCCCCCGTGACGATCTGTGGCTTCCGTCACCAGAAACAGCGTCACATCCACACCATTGCGGCCCGTCAGAGAGGTCACATGAAATCGGCGGACAACAGTCTCAGCCAGCACCAGTTCCATCTTGACGGGTGAACAGGTTTTCTGAGCCGATGCCAAAACCGCATCCATGCGGCGCCGCAATGCCGGTTCCACAAAGTGGTCACTCAGACCACGGGCTCGTTGATTGGACGCCACAACCCGGCCCGCCCGATCCAGCACAAGAGATGCGTTCGGAAAGGCGTCCACGGCAACGCAAAGGCCAGCCTCGAACCCCTCGTGGGCGGTTGTCTTGGAGTCGCCAGTAGAGGCGGCACCATCCGCATCTCCGCGCAGACCACTGCGCTTCTCACTGCCTTCGTCATCGACCGAAGAGGGCATGAAACACATCCATTTCAAGTATCGAGGGCTTCCCGTTCGCAGCGCCCGCGACTGAACGGTCTTTCAGAGTGGTTAAGAATTCGTTAACCGGGTCAGTCTGGCGCTGGGGGCGCAAGAAACCGCCGTAAAAGAAACGACCCGGGCGGTGAGGCCCGGGTCGTTCTATGCCCTGTCAGACATCGGCTTTTTTTTGTATGGCGTGCCCGGGGCCAGACCCCGGAACCGCGTTAGTGTAACTTGGTTTCGATATCACTGATCGATGCATCGATCATCTTGTTGCCTTGCGCAGCCGTGATCTGCTTGGCCACAACTTCCTTGGCCACGTCCACGGCCACGTTGATGGCCCGATCCCGAACCTCTTTGACCGCGCTCGCCTCGGCAGACGCAATCTGGTCTTCAGCGGCCTTGATGCGGCGCGCAATCGACACTTCCAGATCGGCCTTGGCCTGTTCTGCGGCCTCGGATGCTTCATCCTTGGCATGGGCTACGATGCGATCCGCCTGGTCCTGCACTTCTTTCTGCTTGCGCTCAAACTCGGCCAGCACGGCCTGCGCTTCTTCACGCACGGCGCGCGCCTCGTTCAATTCGTCCTGAATGCCCTCGGCTCGCTTGTCCAAAAGACCGCCCAGCAAGCCGGGGACCTTGAGGTAAAACAGTACCGAAAGGAACAGGATGAAAGCGATAAGAACGGCAAAGTCCGTGTTGAACAGCGAAAAGAACGGCTTTCCACCAGCGGCCAGCGCCGGCGTGGCAGAGGCGATCAGGACAAGCGGTGAGAGATATTTCATGTCGCTTATCCTTTCACCCGCGCGTTTACCGCGCTTGTAATCGCCTTGGCGTCGGCCTTGGACCCCATCGCGCCAACCAGGTCGGACGCAACAGCCTTGGCCACGTCCTTGACGCTTTCCATGGCGTTGGCCCGGATCTCTGCGATGGCGGCCTCGCCTTCGGCGGCTTTCGCAGCAATCTCGGCATCGGCTTTCGCGGTGGCCTTGTCGAGCTCCGCTTTGATCTCCGCCTTGGTCTTGGCAATGATCGTCTGCGCCTCGGCACGGGCATCGGCCAAAGCCTTGTGATAGGCGTCTTCCGCCTCCACGGCCTTGGCCTTCAGATCTTCCGCCGCGGCCAGGTCGTTGGTGATCGTGCCCGACCGTTCCGCCAGAACCGCAGCAATGCGCGGCAGGGCGATCTTGGCCAGCACGAGGTAGATGATCACCAGTGTGATCACCAACCAGAAAATCTGATTGCCGAACCATTCCGTGCAAAGCTGCGGCATGCCGACGGCACCACCGCCACTGTCGATGCAGCTACTGATGAATTCGACTTCTGATGTTGGCTCTTCTGCCATGTCTCAAGTCCCCCGGGGAAGCTGTCTACACCGGGAGGCGACGCGCTGCCATTTAAGCGGCCACCTCCCGTTCGTAAGGATCAGGTTCCGCGTGGATTAAACGGCAAACATCAGCAGAAGTGCAACGAGGAACGAGAAGATCCCCAGCGCTTCCGAGAACGCGATACCGATGAACATGGTGGCTGTCTGGCCGCCAGCAGCGGACGGGTTGCGCAGGGCACCCGACAGGAAGTTACCAACCACGTGGCCCACACCAACAGCCGCGCCGCCCATACCTGTACAGGCCAGACCAGCGCCGATGTAAGCACCCATTTGTACGACGTCACCTTCCATAATCTTTTCTCCTTACGATGGAATGTCAGTTGTCTCGGTCGGCCGGGGGTCACCCCGGCACATTTCGTTAGTGATGCGGATGAAGCGCGTCCTTGAGATAGACACACGTCAAGATCGTGAACACGTAGGCCTGAATGAAGGACACCAGCACCTCCAGCGCATAAATCGCCGTGATCGCGAGGATCGAGAGGGGGGTCACCGCAAGGCCAATGCCGGTGGAAATCAGAACCATCGGCGCAAAGGCCGCGAAGACCTTGATCACCGCGTGGCCGGCCATCATGTTGCCCGCCAGACGAATGGAGTGGCTCACCGGGCGCACGAAGTAGGAAATGAACTCGATCAGCGCCAGAATGGGCCGCAGCGGCAGGGGCGCAGAGCTGATCCAGAAGAGGCTCAGGAACCCGACACCGTTCTTCACAAAGCCCAGAATGGTCACGGCCAGGAAGACCGCCATCGCCATCACGGCGGTCACGGCAATATGGCTCGTCGTCGTGAACGACCCCGGGATCAGCCCGAGGAAGTTCGAGAACACGATGAACATGAACAGCGTCATGATGTAGGGGAAATACGGCAACGCATCCTTGCCCGCCACATCCTCGACCATCTTGCGAATGAACCCATACGCCAGTTCGGCCACAGACTGCATCCGCGTCGGCACCGTCTTCTTGCCATTGGTGCCCAGCACCAGCAGCGCGATGATGCACAGGATGCTCAGAACCATCCACATCGTCACGTTCGTCACCGTGAAGAGGCCAACCGGCCCATCCCCAAACAGCGGCTTCACGATGAACTGATCCATCGGGTGGAACACCAGCTCTTTTTTCTCTTCGACCGCCATGCTTTGCCCTCACTCTTCGCCCGATTTGGGCGTATCGTCCTGCGTCTGGAGTTCCTTGGCCGACCGCATCATCGTCTTGATGCCCGCGGCCATCCCCAGCAATGTGAATATGACAAGGAAAACCGGGATCGTCTCAAAGAGCGCGTCCAGCCCGTATCCTATGCCAAAGCCGATCAGCAGACCGACAACCAGTTCAATCACCATCCGCCACGCCAGATGCGCCTGCGAATAATGCTCTTCCATATGGGGCTTCGGCGCGTCCTTGGCCTTGAGCCTCTCGATCCGGTCTTCAAGCTGCGCAAGGCGCTCTCGATTGTCAGGATCCGGCACGTTGTCCCCGTCAGAAAACTTGTGCCTTTGCTACGGCTCACCCTCGCGTGAGTCAAGCGCACCGGGCGCGGCGCTCTCTCAGCCTCAAGCCAATGATTTAAAAAGATATTCTTCCACGCCGTTTAGACGCCAATCCCGGCAAAACCGTCTGGAACGGCGCCACGCCGGTGTTTTGGCTTATTCAACCAATCAGTTGAGTTTCGCAAATCCCGGTCAGGCCGCCTTTGACGGCCGGGCCCCCAACATGGACCCGCCGTGCGACGGCACGCCCCCATCACGGGTGGCCGACATCCGCGCGGCGATCTCGGCGGCGCACTCGGCATTCTCTTCCGCCAGTTTGCCAATCTCTTCGGCCACAACAGCGAAACCGCGCCCTGCATCCCCGGCGCGGGCCGCCTCAATCTGGGAATTGATCGCCAACATCCGCAGCGCCCGGACCGACAGCACGATCTTGTTGGCCAGATCCAGAATACCGCGATTGGCTTCCTGCGATGCGTCCTTGCTGGCCTGAATTCTGTTGCGCAGGTTGCTTTCTTCCGTGGCGTCGCAAACCAAGCCCTGTAGATACAAAAGCTCCGTCCCCTCATAAACGGCTGATCCGCGCTCCCTCACCGAAATGTCGGACCCATCCGGGCGGACCAACCGGTAATCCACATCCCATGTCTCACCCCGCTCAATGCAGGCGTCAATGCGGGACACCATCTCTTCCACGTCATCGGCATGGCAAAGCGATACGTATCCCCGCTCGCGGTTGTCCATGATCTGACCCGACTGGTAGCCGGTGATGTCAGAAAAACAGCCCGACAGGTACCGCATCGTGTAATCTGCATCGTTGTCACAGCGATACACGAACGCCTTGGAGGCCCGCATGATGCTTTCGAAAGTTTCTACCGTCTGTCTGCCGTCCACGCGCGATCCCCTTCAACTGCTCGCGCCACAGATCACACGGCGCGCGTAAATTTGGCGTTAAACCGGTTGACCTCCCGCGCCCCAGCGCGCTTAAAAACGGTCATGTCAGACCCGCTCGACACTGTCTTTTCCGCCTTGGCCGATCCTACCCGCCGCGCAATCCTCGTGATGCTGCTGGAAGATGACATGGCGGTGACGGATGTGGCGGACCCATTTGAGATGTCCCTGGCCGCCATTTCCAAACACCTGGGTATTCTATCTCGCGCGGGCCTGATCAGCCAGGAACAGCGCGGTCGCGTGAAATGGTGCAAACTGGAACCCGATGCGATGCGCGACGTCAGTATCTGGATGCAGAGTTTTGGCCAGTTTGAGGCGATCCATCTGGACGCGTTTGAGAAATTCCTTGAAAGTGAGCTTTCCCCGGACCCGGCAGACGCCCAGACCAAAGAACAAACAAATGACGAGCGGTGACCTGGACATCACAACCAAAGCCCTGCCGCCCGCCCATGTGGAACGGCTGCAAAACGCGTTGGTCCTGCCCATCGCCAAGGGGTCTTCGATGGCCTGCGGCGTGGTGCGCGCCGATGGCAGTTTTCGCCAGATGTCCCGCTCCCTTCTGTCGGGGGCGCGGCTGACGGCGGTGCCCGACTATGACGAAACCGCCTTCGCCGACATCCAGCCTGGGACATGGCTTTATGCGGGTGTGGGTCGCCATCACTTCGGTCATTTTCTGGTGGAGACGCTGATCCGGCTCTGGGCCACCGGCTATTACCGCGATGAACTGGATGGCATCGTCATCATCCCAAATCGCGGCATGGATTTTAACGTCTCCATCGAACGCCGCTTCGGTCCCTTCCTGTCGCTTCTGACAGACGGGCTTGGCGCGCATATGCCAACACATCCCACGCGCTACGAAACCTTGCTTCTGCCCTCGCCCGGATTCGGGCCGCTGGGCTGGATCAGAGGCACGCCCATCTTCCGCCGCGAAATCCGCGCCCGCGTCGCCGCCCGCGTCCGGCCGTCGCGTGGGGCGAATGACAAGATCTACATCTCCCGCACCAAGCTGCACAAAGAGGACAAACTGGTGGACCAGGAAGCCCGCATCGAGGATGTGATGCGCAAGGCGGGCTACGACATCTTCTATCCCGAACTGCACTCCATCGCCGAGCAACTGTCGTGCTATCAAACCGCCAAGACCATCGTTGGCGCTGAAGGGTCCGCCTTTCACCTTGCCCCCTTCGCGATGCCCACCGGCGGGCGCGTGGCGCTTTATCAACGCCGCCACTGGACCCGCGCTTTCAATGCCTATCCCACGCAATTGCAATCGTTCTGCGAGGCAGAGGTGACCTCCATCCGCCCGCTTGTACCGCGCAACGCCAACGCAAATTCCAGTTCCAATGCCAAGGACGAAGACGAAGCCCCGGCGCTCGATTTCGAAAAGCTGATGGATGGATTGTCAGACGGCGGATTTCTCTGACGGCAAGCGGCGGGACTGCACCGACGCGATACCGACGTAATACCGACGTGATACTGACGTTCGAAAATCGCGACTTTCAGACCTCATCCCACGCCTTCGCGCGCGCCTTGAGGAAAGCCAGAAACGCCTGCACCTTGGTCGTCCGATGCAAATCCATATGCGTCACCAGCCATAAAGGCGCAGACCATTCTTCCCGTGGCTCGAACACTTCAATCAGGCCCGGCATCTCCGCCGCCTCGATCCGTGACATGAACCCGATCCCCGCCCCCGCTCGGACCGCGCGACGCTGCGCATGAATGTCCCCGCTGCGAAAGGTAATCCGTTCTGCTGGCACGTTTTCCCGCAACCAGATCGCGAAGGGCGCGCGGGATTTCGCGTCGTCGCTGCTGACAAACCAGTGCTGGTCCAACTCCGCCTCGGACTTGGGCAATCCATGGCGCGCGGCGTAGTCTTCACTGGCAAAGAGCGTGATCCTCTGGCGATGCACCGGCTGCACCACGTTGTCGGGCTGATCGGGGGGGCTGCCCGCGCGCAAGGCCACATGCGCCTCCCCGTATTCCAGTCGGAACAACCGGTCACCCGTCAGATAACGCACTATTATCTCAGGGTTTTCCTTCTGAAAATCCGTCAGGATCGGTACCATAAGATGGCTCAGCGCTCCCAGCGACGTCACCACCAACTCACCCGACACTTCATTGCCGCGCCCCTTGATCCGACCTGCCAGCTGGCTCAGCTGATCATCTGTTGCCTGCGCCACTCGCAACAGATCATCTCCGGCTTCCGTGGGCGTATAGCCCCGCGCGTGCCTCTGAAAGAGCTTCACCGCCAGCCGTTCTTCCAATGCATCAATGTGTCGGATCACCGTGGCATGATGGACTCCCAATACGTCCGCAGCCCCACTCACCGTGCCGACCCGCGCTACATGAAAGGCCGTGCGCACCTCATCCCAACTGTCCATGATCGCTACCTCGTAGCTATTGTGCAAATTCAAACACTGTCTGTCCGAAAGCTATCGTTGCGTTCCGAAAAGCACAAGACCATCTTCCATCCCATCACCCAGATGAGGATACAGCCATGACCCAGACCATACTGCACATCAACAGCTCGGCCCGTAACACCGGTTCGCTGAGCCGCGACCTGACCTCTGATCTCGTCGCCCGCCACGACGGCGCGACCGTCATCACCCGCGACCTTGCCCAATCCCCCGTCCCCCAGATCACCGAGGACTGGATCGGAGCCAGCTTCACCCCCGCTGACCAACGCTCTGATGCACAGAAAGACACGCTCCGCCTGTCTGACGCTCTGGTCGATGAACTGATCGCCGCAGACTCGATTGTAATTGGCCTCGCGATGTACAACTTCTCCGTGCCTGCCGCACTCAAGGCTTGGATTGATCACGTAGCCCGCCCGGGTCGCAGCTTCAACTACACCGAAACCGGGCCAGTGGGCTTGCTGACCGGCAAGCGCGCAATCATCGTGATGGCCACGGGCGGCGTTCCCGCCGGATCCGACATGGATCACGCAGCACCCTACCTCAAATTCTTCCTGGGTTTTCTTGGCATTACGGACGTGACCATCATCGCCGCCGACGGTGCCAACGCGGATGAAAGCGCCGCTCGAGCCAAGGCAACCGAAGCCATTGAAGCACTTGCCGCGTGACCCTCGACACTTGACATCCGACCAGGACCGGAGTGCCCTAGCCACGTCAAATGGCTAGGGCACCGCATGAAAATCAAGCTCAACAGTGCCAACATCCTCGTGGCAGAAGAAATGCCCTGGCTGATCGCTATCATGCTGGTCCTTTTCATTTTTGCCTTTGTCGCCCTGGGGCTCGGCATCGCATTTGATGGCGTCTGGGAAGGATTGCTGTTTGCCCTCATGGGCGGCGGCCTCGGATTTGCTGCGCTCTGCGTGTTTGTCGAACGCCTGCAAGTGATCCTTGATGCCCGCGAAGGGCTCATCACCCTGCGGCGGCGCACCGTGCTGAAGTATGAACAGAAGGTCCTGCCGCTCGACGCGCTCTTGCGGGCAGAGGCGCAATGGACCACCAGCCGGAAGGACGGGCGCACGCGAAACCTTTCGCGCCCGGCTCTTGTGGTGACGGAGGACGGTGCGGAGAAGATTTATCCGGTCACGCAAGTCTACTCAAATGGCCCCGGCACGGAACGGCTTGTGAATGCGATCAACGACTGGGCGGCACAGCGCGAAAAGATCAGCGCCTAAGCGGTTGCCAAGGCGCATTGGCCCCATCCGATGCCCATTCCTCAGCCAGCGCATCCTGCTCCAACTCCCTCAGGCGTTGCAGATCGACCACCCGCTCCCCCTGCCCGCGCAAATGCTGCAACAGGCGGTGGGAATGAACGACCGTCGGCACGGCATCCAGCGGCTCCCACGCCTCCAGTTCCGTCACCCGGCGCAGGTTGAATTCCGGCGGCAGAACGTAGAACCGAAGATCGCTTTCCCACAGAAGGTCCTTGAGCGTGATCTGATCCCGCGCCTCACCCGACGCATCATAACGGCGCTTCCAGTTTGAAAAAAACGCCTCCATCTCGTCATCGTTGCGATACACCATCACGCCCGAATTCATCTGAGGGAAGGCGTAGGGCGTCGTGACAGCATGGCCTTTCTTGATCAACTCCGACCTCCGCCGCACATCATGGGCAAGGGACAGCGCGAAGCGATCCGCCAGATCAAAGAGATCACCCAAGGGTGCAAGCACGAGCACATCGCAATCCAGAAAGAGCACTCGCTCAAACCGCGCTTTGGCGAAACACTCCAGCTTCACGCGCGGATGGGTGGAAGGCACCGGGTGGACTTGATCGAAGACGGCATTGCCGGGGTCATCCATCAAATCCGTGAACACATCCACGGCCATCCCGGGATTGGTTTCCCGCAGCGATCGTGCGGCCTGTTGGGCAAGGTCCAGATAGCCCGCACCCGTGGCGACAAAAATCACTCCATCGCGCGGACGCGTCAAACCGCTAGCGCCCCTTCCGCGGCCGCACGGATGGATTTGATGTTGTCGCCATAGACCTGCGGTTTGTCGACCGAACCGCCTTTGAACACTGCCGATCCGGCGACCAACACATCCGCGCCCACGGCCGCCATCAGCGGGGCCGTTTCCGGTGTGACCCCGCCGTCAATTTCAATGTGAATGGGCCGGTCCCCGATCATGGTACGCAGCTTTTCCACCTTGGCCACTTGGGAATGAATGAACGACTGCCCGCCAAAGCCGGGGTTCACCGTCATCACACAGATCAGGTCGACCATGTCGAGCAGGTATCCCACATCCTCAATCCCCGTCGCGGGGTTTAGCGCGAGCCCTGCCTTCGCCCCATTGGCGCGAATGGCCTGTAGCGTGCGGTGGATATGGGGCCCTGCCTCCAGATGGGCGGTGATCACATCGGCACCGGCCTCGGCATAGGCCTCAATATAGGGGTCCACCGGCGCGATCATCAGATGTACATCCATGACCGTTTTCACATGCGGTCGGAAAGCCTTCACCGCCGGGGGGCCGAAGGTGAGGTTGGGCACGAAATGCCCATCCATCACATCCACATGCACCCAATCAGCTCCTTGGGCCTCAATCGCACGGATCTCCGCGCCGAAATTGGCAAAGTCCGCCGACAGGATCGAGGGCGCGATTTTGATGGAACGGTCAAAGGACATGTTAGTCTCCTGATTTGTCGCCCATGGCTTTGCCGCCCAGCGCAGCAGAGTCAAGTAATTGATCCCTGCCAAGTGTTGTGCCACCGTCATCCAACGCGGCAGGGAGGAGACCACGCCCATGGATGGCCTGATGATGCATCGCGATCTGAGGATCATTGATATCCTCACCTATGCGGCTGAAGCCTTTCCGGACCAGGGCATCGTATCGGCGCGCGATGAGGGCGATCTGCATCGGATCAACTACCCTGATGTCCTGACCCGCGTGGCCCAGCTTGCGCAGGCCTTGAGACGGATGGGCGTCGAACAAGGCGATCGCATCGCCACGCTTGCGTGGAACAGTCACCGGCATTTTGAGCTTTACTACGGTATCTCCGGCATGGGGGCTGTGTGCCACACCGTCAACCCACGGCTGCCGGTAGATCAAATGGCGTACATCTTTGAGCATGCGCAAGATCAGGTGCTGTTTGTCGACCTTAGCCTTGTGCCCCTTGTCGAAGAGCGCAAGGATTGCCTTCTCGAAAGCACTCGCATCATTGTCATGACCGACGCCATCCATATGCCGGTTAGTGATTTGGACCTGCTTTGTTACGAAGATCTTCTGGCGGCTGAGAACGGGCGCTACGACTGGCCCGACCTTCCCGAAAGGGCGGCAGCGGGGCTGTGTTATACCTCTGGCACCACGGGCAATCCCAAGGGCGCGCTCTATTCCCATCGCTCCACGGTGTTGCATGCGCTCTATGCGATCACCGGCCATCCCCAAAGCCTGAAGGCCGGGGAGAAGGTGCTGCCGGTTGTGCCGCTGTTCCACGTGAATGCATGGGGCCTGCCCTACATCGCGCCGATCGCAGGCATGTCCATTGTCATGCCAGGGCGTCATCTGGATGGGGCGAGCCTCTATGACCTGATGAACCGCGAAGCGGTGTTCTCCGCATGGGGCGTGCCTACTGTTTGGGCCGGATTGCAGGCCGAGATCGAGGCGCGCGGGACGCCGCCCAAAGGTTTCCGCGATCTGGTGGTGGGCGGGTCTGCGGCCCCGCGCAGTCAGATCGCGGCCTATGAGAAGATGGGCGTGAACGTCAACCAAGCCTGGGGCATGACGGAGATGAGCCCCATTGGTGTTCGGGGGATCATGCCAGCGTCGCTGAAAGACGCGCCAGTGGACAGGCTGGTGGATGAAAAGGTCGGCGCGGGTCGGCGCATGTTCGGTGTCGATTTCAAGATCGCGGATGAGGACGGCAATACGCTGCCCCATGATGGCGAAACAGCGGGTGAGCTGTTCGTGCGCGGAAATGGGGTGATCGACGCCTATTACATGAATGACGCGGCGACCAAAGCCGCGTTTGACGCAGACGGTTGGTTCGGCACAGGAGATGTGGCTACGGTCGGCCCTGATGGTCGGCTCATCGTGCGCGATCGGGCCAAGGATTTGGTGAAATCAGGCGGCGAGTGGATCAGCTCCATCGACCTTGAAAATTTCGCCACGGCGCATCCAGCGCTGTCCGCCTGTGCCGTGATCGCCGTGCCACATCCGAAATGGGATGAACGGCCCGTGCTGGTTGCGGTGGCCACGGGGGATGAAAAACCCAGCCTTGCAGACATGCACGACTATATGAGCGGGGCTTTCGCCAAATGGCAGCTGCCCGACGACATCGTTTTTGTCGACGCCCTGCCCCTGACGGCCACGGGCAAGGTGTCCAAACGCACCCTGCGCCAGCAATTCGCCGATTACGTCCTGCCCGAATTTCGCAGGGCCAACGCGTGAGCGATCTGGACATCAAAAAGCTGGAGTCTTGGGCCAAATCCCGTGTGGATGGATTCTCGGGGCCGATTGAAGCCAGCAAGATCACCGGCGGCCAGTCCAATCCGACCTACAAGCTCCGCACACCCAGCGGCGCGTATGTTCTGCGCCGAAAGCCCCCGGGCGTTTTGCTCAAATCCGCCCATGCCGTGGATCGCGAATTTCGGGTGCAGCGTGCGCTGGCGGACACGGACGTGCCCGTACCGCGCATGTATGCGCTTTGCGAAGACGACCATGTGATCGGCTCGGCCTTCTACATCATGGAATTTCTCGACGGCATAGCCTTCGATCAACCCGCCCTGCCGGCCCTGCCGCGTGAGGCGCGCGGAGCGGTGATGGAGGCGATGAACCGTGCGCTGGTGGCGATCCATGAGGTCGATGTCGAGGCCGCTGACCTCACCGACTACGGCCCGCCCGGGCATTACTGCCAACGCCAGACTGACCGCTGGACAAAGCAATATCGCGCCACACAGACGGAGGCTTTGCCCGACATGAACGCGCTGATCGACTGGTTGCAAACCAATATGCCGGACGATGACGGGCAGCGACGATTGGTCCACGGGGATTTCCGGCTCGACAATCTGCTCTTCTCTGCTGACGGTTCAGACATCCGTGCCGTACTGGATTGGGAGCTATCGACCATCGGCCATCCTTATGCCGATCTAGCCGCCGTGATCATGCAATGGTCCATGCCCGCCACCCGAGAGGGGCGCGGGCTGGCCGGTGTGGATCGCAAGGCAGAAGGGCTATGGTCGGACACGCAGTTCATTGAGACCTACTGTGCGCGTCGTGGTCTTTCCGGGATTGATGATTTCAACTTCTATCTGGCCTTCAGCTTCTTCCGCATGGCCGCGATCCTGCAAGGCGTCAAGAAACGAGGGCTGGATGGCAATGCCGCCGACCCGGACCGCGCGGTGCGGCTTGGATCCTATGTGCCGGAATTCGCCAGAGCCGGTTTAAGCGCCGCTCAATCCTAGCGATATCCATGACCTGACCTATGCGTCTTTGAAACCGATGGCCCCCGTCGACGCGGCGCGATGGCCACCCCGGCGGTGCTGTTCCAGATTGGTGGCATTTCCTGTTCAGAATGCGCAGCACGGCTCACATGTCGCCTCTACATCTCTCTGCCTGCCAAAAATTCCCCCCACCGCATCACGGCATTCGCTCCAAGGGCTGTAAAGGGCTGCGGCGGCAATTTCACCGGGGCGTCCTCTGCCAGAAAATGATCCACGATCCATGACCGCTTACCAGATGCCAAATCCGCTGCCGCCATCCCCAGTGTCGTCCCCTTGGCCGTGCCCAGCCCATTCTGACAGCATGCGGAATAAAGCCCCTCGTCCACCTCGCCGAAGGCCGCCACTCCATTGCGGCTGAGACACAGCCGACCGCCCCAGCGATACTCCATTTCCACGCCCGCCAGCATCGGGAACCGACGGGAGAAGGCACGGTTATGATCACGGGCCACCCGATCAATCCGGGCGTTATTCACCTCCATCGACGGATCACAGGTAAATCGGTTGCGCACGATGATCCGGTCGCCTCCCGTGCCGGAAATCCGCCGCACGGTCGTGCCCATCGGATCGGCAGAGGTCACCCCCCAGCGCGGTTCGCCGCCAAGGCGGTTCGATTCCTCCGCGCTCAAGGCCCGGGTCATGGAACCATAGGTAAACACGTGCAACAGCCGCCCTTTGAAATGCCCGAAACTGTTGGCATGGCCGTTGACGCCCAACACCACTTTGGGTGCAGAAACCGCGCCGCTTGGTGTTTCAGCCACCCACATGCCGTTGCGAACCAACGCAGTGACGGGGGAGTTTTCGTAGACACGCACCCGGTTGGACGACAACCCCGCCGCCACACCCCGCACAAAGAGCGCAGGCTGGATCATTGCGGTGCCCGGGGTGTAGAGCCCGCTTTCATAGTAATCGGTGCCGGTCACGGCCCGCATCGCGTGGGCATCAAGCATTTCGCTGGTTTCGCCCAAAGCCGCCAGATGCGCCGCGTAGTCGCGATTGTGCTGGGTGCCTTTGGCCGTCGCCGCAGCGTTGATCTTGCCCGTGCGCGCAAAGCCTTCCTCGCTCAGACCAAACTCGGCAGCCATGTCTGCCGCGAAATCGATGCCTGCACGGTTGAGCGCGATCTGCACGCGATCGCTATCCGGCTCGCCCCCATAATCGCTCGACGACAGATCATGGGGCAGGTCGATCATGAAGCCGGAGTTCCGCCCGGCCGGCCCCTCCGCCACGCGGCAGGCCTCCAACAGAACAATCCGCGCCTCGGGATTGAGCTGGGCCAGCCGCCGCGTCGCGGAAAGCCCTGCAAATCCCGCACCGATCACCAGAAAGTCCGTCGCGATGCGCTCTTCCAGTATCTGCGGCGTCCCGGCGGCAGGAAGGATGTGGTTCCAGGCCGCAGGGCCAGGATCCTTGGGAAGGCGGGCCACTTTCATGGCAGGCTCAATTGGGCCATGCGGCCACCATCGATGGTGTAGATCTGACCTGTGACAAATGACGCTGCATCGCTCGCCAACCAGCAGATCAGCTCTGCGACATCCTCCGGGCTTCCTGTCCGTCGCACGGGATGAATATTGCCAATATCGCGCCGGAACGCCGCTGGATCGGGCATACTTTCAATGAACTCTTCGTTGAGCTCTGTATCGATCCAGCCGGGGGCCACCGCATTGCAGCGTACGCCGTCGGGGCCATGATCCACCGCCACCGCGCGGGTCAACCCATGCAGCCCGGCTTTGGAGGCACCGTAGACTGGGTGGCGCGGGTTTGAACCCAGCCCTTCAATGGACCCCACGTTCACAATCGCACCGTTTCTTTCGCGCAGCAGAGGCATCGCATAACGCATCAGCAGGAAAGGCGCGGTCAGGTTAACTTGCAGTTGGAAATGCCAATCCTCAATACTGCTTTCTTCCACTGTGCCTTCCCGCATGACACCTGCATTGTTGATCAGAATGTCTAACTGACCCGCCTTTTCAGAGACCTCAGCGATCACACGCTCCGGCGCATCCGGTTCCGAAAAATCAGCGGCTATATCCTCATGTTCCGACGCGCCCCGTTGCGCGGCAAACACCCGCGCACCACGATCCGCCAAAAGCCGAGCTGTCGCACCGCCCATGCCAGAGGAGGCGCCGGTCACCAAAGCCACTTTGCCCGCGAACTCCATCATTGCACAGGCTTCCCACCATTCACCTCCACCAGCGCGCCGCACATGTAGCGGGCGGCATCCGAGGCGAGGAACGCGATCACATCCACCACTTCTTCGGGCTCTGCGATATGACCCAAGGGCACCGTTTCACCCAGTTCCGCTACCGCCTTGTCAGGGTCAAACCCCCGCATGGCGAACCCGCTGCGCAACATCGGCGTGTTCACCTCATTGGGACAGACCGCGTTTACGCGGATTCCCTGATGGGCATGATCACGTCCCAGACACTGGGTCAGCGACGCGATCGCCGCCTTCGACATCACGTAGAGCGGATGGTTCGGCCCCGGACGCAGACCCCAGCAGGAGGACACGTTCACAATCGCACCGCCGCCACGCGCTGCCATGATCGGGATCGCGGCGCGACAAATGCGAAACGGGGCCTCCACGTTCACACCCATGGTCAGGGCGTAATCGGCATCCGTCGCCTCGGTGATATTACCGCGGGTGATGACGCCTGCATTATTGAACAACAGGTCGAGTCCACCCAGTTGCGCCTCTGCCTGCGCAGGCAGGGCGTCGCAGACCCCCCCATCCAGCAGATTGCCGTCAAGATGCACATCTGCTTCCACGATGCTGCTGTCGCGATCAGTGACGGCGACGCGCGCGCCCTCCCGACGAAGCAGATCCACCAGAGCGGCGCCAATGCCACCTGAGGCACCAGTCACCAATGCGCATTTGCCCTCAAACCGCATGGCCTATCCTCCGTAGAACGCGACCGGCGCGCCAAAGCGGTCGGGGTCAATGGTGAGCCCAAGCCCGGGACCATCCGGTAGCGCGATATGACCGCCCTTGATCTCTATCCCGCCTGCGTCGTCATAGTGTTCGTCGATGTAAGGCGCAGCAAGCCATGCCCCCTCCATGCGACGCGGATCGACGGTGGCGGCGATATGAGTACAGGCGCTCGCGATGATGTCGCCTCCCCAACTGTCATCGCAAGTGTGCGGCAGATTGCGCGCGGCACAGATATCGCGGAACGCGGTCATCGGCAAAAGCCCCCCGATCCGCGTCACCTTCATGCCGAACCCGTCCACCAGTTCACGCCCGACGGCCTTGATCACCGTAGCCAGATCGACGCTGCTTTCATCCATGTAAATCGCGTGGGTGACCTGAGGTCGGATCTTTTCCAGATCCTCCACCCGGTCGCAGGGTTGTTCCATGATGAAGGGAATATCCGGGCATTCTCGGCTGACCCTGAGGGCATCACGCGTGGTCCAGCCGCGATTGCCGTCCATGGCCAACCGCATACGTCCTCGTATGGTCTCCCAGACCTTGCGGATCACCTCGATGTCCACCTCAACCGGACGGCCCCCGACTTTAACTTGCAAGCGCGGATAGCCCTCATCCGCCTTCTCCTTGGCGATGCGCGCAATTTCATCCGCACTGCCCACGCCGGTGGCATAGTAGCTCGCCACCTTATCCGTAACCGCCCCGCCCAACAGATCCGCCACACGCAACCCGGTGGCCTTGCCCATCAGATCATAGGTCGCGATATCAAGAGCGGCTTTGGCATAGTTGTGCCCATTGAGCGCCCCATCCATCGCCCGGCGCACAGGGATGGGTGCTGCATCACACCCGATCAACGCAGAGGCCAGTACCGACAGCGCCGCGCGCGCGCCACCGGCGTGCGATTCCGCGTAGGTCGGTCCCACAGGGCAGGTTTCACCCCAACCTTCGAGGCCGGTGTCAGAGACCATACGGACCAGTGTGGTATCCAACGAATAGACCTTGGCGTTGGCCATCGTGTAAGGGCCGTTCTTGACCGGCAGATCGTGCTGGTAGACATGGATCTCCTTGATCTTCATCCTTCAATGATCCTGATTCAACGCATCCGCTGCGGGAATCTCCCGCTCTCGCCGGGCAATGTAGTCCAGCAGCGCGTCGTTCACGCCATCATCCAGCTTCGGCTCTTCATACGCATTAAGCAGGTTGCGCGTGTAAGCGAGCGCACGTTCATTGGCCTCCACCGCGCCTTCGGCAACCCATTGTTCGATGGAGTTGTTGTCGAATAGCTCCGGCATGAAGAACGCCCGCTGGAAGTTCTCGAGCGTGTGCGGGTGGCCGAGGTAATGCCCGCCCGGGCCGACATCGGAGACCGCCGCGACCGCCTCGTCAAAATCATCCCAGCGAATACCTTGGGCCATGCGATAGGCCATCGCACATTGCTCGGCATCAATAACGAATTTGGCCATGGAGCAATGCATCCCGGCCTCGTTCCACCCAGCCGAATGCCACATGTAGTTGGTGCCAGCCATCTGGAGCGCCATCAGCGTGGTCGCACTTTCATAGCCCGCCTGCGCGTCCAGCGTCTTGGCCCCGCCAAGCGTGTTGGACGACCGCCACGGCACCTTGTAGAACCGCGCCATCTGGCCGATCATCATGTTCATCAGGCTGATCTCTGGCGTGCCAGCCATGGGTGCCCCGGATTTCATCGACACTGTCGACAGGTAGTGGCCGTAAATCGCAGGGCAGCCCTTGCGCACCACCTGGGTGTAAGCCAACGCCGAGAGCGCTTCGGCATTCAACTGCGCCACCGTGGGCGCGACAGACGCAGGCGTGTTGGCCCCGCCCAACACAAAGGGCGAACACAGAACAGGTTGATTGCGCCTGTTGAAGGCCCGCATCGCGCCCAGCATGGTTTCATCCCACACCAGAGGGCTGTTGCCGTTGCAGTTGCCCGTCACCACAGGATGAGTTTCCAGAAACTCATCCCCAAAAAGGATGGCGCACATATCCAGCACATCTTCTGCATTTTTGGGGCTGGTTGTCATGCCCATGAACGTCTTGTCGGAATGTTTCATCGACGAGTAGGTGATGCGCAGATGCCGCTGGCTTATCGGATGGTCGTAAGGCTCCACGATGTGATGTGCCGAACTGTGCATCGCGGGCAGCATATGAGCGAGCTTGTGGAAGTTGGCGAGATCCTCAAGCAGGGGGTTGCGGCGTTCATCGTTGAGGTCACGCAAGTACGGCGCGCCGGTCATGGGCACGAAGATCGCATGGTCACGACCAAACGGCAGGTTATTGGACGGATTACGCGCGTGATAGGTGAACGTCTCGGGGATGGTTGCGATCAATTCACGGACCAGCCCGCGATCCAGATGCACGCGGTCCCCATCGCGGATATCTGCACCCGCGCGCCTCCAGTCCTCTATCGCGATGTCATCGCGGAACACGACACCCACATTCTCCAGAATATCCATAGAGGCGGCGTCAATGCGTTCCACCTCCTCCTGGCTCATGGGTTCGGTCAGAGGCATCTTGCGCTTGAGCGCAGGCAGCATGGTAAAATCCCGCGCTTGGCGAGTGGCCTTGCGGGCGCCACGCCCGCGACGGGTGGTGCCTACGGCTTCTACAGTCATGAGCATTTCTCCATCGACTGGGTAATTTTATTCAATATTTCAGGCAGTTGAGCGAAGGCGCCCGTCTCTGACAAACCCTCCATCATTATCAGGCTCAACGTATTTGGCGAAGCGAGCCGCGCCGCCTCCGATCCGAGATCGACCGGGCCATTCGCATGCAGGTTTGTAAGGAATGAAGCGGCGAGCGGTCCCAGATACGCGTCCGGCTCGCCTGTTTGCTGCGCAAGCCATGACCCGCCCGCCGCCAGCAACCCCATCGCGCCGACAACTGTGGTGCAGGCTGCATAATGCTTAAGGAAGTTACCTTCATCGGCCACAGGCAGGATCGGATTCTTTACCCCAAAATACCGGGTCAACACGGTCGCGTCCCCCAGCACCGGCAAGGGTGTGTTGCCATGCTCCATGGACGCGAAGGGAATGGTGACGGAGATCTCCTCGGCAGGGGCACAAACCACCTCCAGCTCTGCCATCGGAACGCCCGCCATGACGGAAACAACTTCCAGATCATCCCGCCAGGGAAGTGCGCCGCAAACCTCTCTCCAGACCGCCGGGCGCAGACACAAAAACACCGTATCGGCCTCCGCCACCAGATCATGATTTTCGGCCACGCGGATACCAAGACCCGAGGCCACCAACTCTGCCGACACTGCTTCATTCCGGCGCGACACGATCACCTCATGCCCGTCCCGCGCCACCGCCCGGGCCATGTGGCTGGCGATGTGACCGGTACCGAGAAAGCCGACCTTCATCCCACGTTATCCCCGTCTGCGGGATCGCCCAGGTCAACCCAGATCGTTTTGGTTTCCGTGAACTGGTCATGTGCATAGACGGAGTTATCGCGACCGCCAAAACCGGACTGTTTGTAGCCACCAAATGGCGTGGTGATGTCCCCTTCGCCGTAACAGTTGACCGTGACCGTACCAGAGCGTATGTCACGCGCCGCCCGCATGGCGCGGCGAAAATTGGCGGTGAAGACAGACGCCGCAAGCCCGTAATCCGTGTCATTGGCGACCTCGATCGCCTCATCCATGCTAGCGACTTCCATCACGCTGAGGACTGGGCCGAAGATCTCTTCACGGGCGCGAGGGTCATCCTTGCTGACCTCATAGAGCGTTGGCTCCACGAAGTTGCCGTCGATCTTGCCACCGGCCAGCGCCTTGCCTTTGATGAAGCTCGTGACCTTGGCGGTGTGTTCCGCGTCGATCAAGGCGCCAAGGTGGTATTGCGGATCAAGCGGGTCACCGGTTTTCCAGTCTCTCATGCGGGCGATGACCCGTTCCAGCAGCGGGGCTTTGACACGTTCATGCACGATCAACCGGCTGCCGGCAGAGCAGTTCTCCCCCATGTTCCAGAATGCCGCGTTGACGACATGCTCAGCGACGTGGTCAAGGTTCTCGGCATCTTCCAGCACCACAATCGGATTCTTGCCCCCACATTCCAGTGTGACTTTTTTCATATTGGAATCTGCAGAGTAGCGCAGGAACCGCTTACCGGTTTCAGTGGACCCTGTGAAGCTGATCATATCAACGCCAGGATGCAGACCAAGCGGTTCACCAACGGACGGGCCATCGCCGGGCAGGACCTGTAGCACACCGCGCGGCACGCCCGCCATATGGGCAATTTCGGCGATGCGCAGCGCGGTGAGGCTGGTTTGCTCGGCCGGTTTCACGATCACGGAATTCCCGGCCGCCAGCGCCGGACCAATCTTCCAGGCAAGCATGAGCATGGGGAAGTTCCACGGCAGAACAGTCGCCACCACTCCGATCGGTTCGCGCACGATCATCGATACAGTGTCGTCGCCCGACGGCGCGGTTTGATCATAGAGCTTGTCGACCAGTTCGCCGTGCCATTTGATGGTGTGAATTGTCTCTGGAATATCAATCTCTTCGCAGTCCTTGATCGGCTTGCCGCTGTCGAGGCTTTCCATCACCGCCAGTTCGTGCCGCCGGCGGGTGATCAGTTTACAAAGACGGATCAGGACATCTTTGCGCTCGGACGGGTGGGCGCGGGACCACTCACCGCGGTCGAACGCTTCGCGGGCTTTTTGCACCGCAAAATCAACGTCTCCGATGCCCGCTGTGCTGATGGACGTTAGAACCTCACCGGTCGCGGGGTTGATCGTGTCCATCATGGGGCCGCTGCCCTTGCGGAACTTGCCATCCACAAAGGGCGTACTGGGCAGGTCAATTTCGGCGGCAATCGCACCGTATTCTTCGCGGGTCAGAAGCTCTGTCATTTGCCGTCTCCCATGATGTTCGCAATGGATGTGTCCAGCGTGCGGATCACCTCTTCCAATGCGCGCTTGTCGTCTTTGTTTAGCGGTTGCAATGGCTTACGCGGTGGTCCAGCGGGAATGCCACGCATGGTCAGCCCGTGTTTGATGCATTGGATGAACTTGCCGCCCTGTTCCAAAACGCGCATCAGAGGCATCATCGCGGACATGATCGCGCGGCCTTTGGTAAAATCGCCTTCCAGCACACAGGATTTGTAAAGCGCGACATGGGCTTCGGGCGCGAAATTGGATCCGGCACAGACCCAGCCACGCGCGCCCCAGGCGAAGAATTCAAGCGCCTGATCATCCATGCCGCAAAGCAATCCAAGGTGCGGATAGTCGCGGGCGATGAGGTGTAAGCGGTTGATATCGCCGGAGCTTTCCTTGATGCCGCAGAAATTGGGGGAGCGGCCGAGACGATCGAGCGTTTCTTCGTCCATGTTGACGCCCATCCGACCTGGGTAATTGTAAAGCATCACTGGCATGTTCGCCGCACGATCAATGGCAAGCGCATGGAGAGCAATCTCGCGGCCTGTAGGCACAGAATAGGGCGGCGTGGCGACCAGCAGAGCATCGGCGCCGATGTCTTTGGCGGCCTTTGCAAACGCGATGCTTTCTTCCGTCCGCAGCGCGCCGGTGCCCATGACCAAAGGCACCCGGCCATCGATCATCTTCTTGATTTCCTTAGCCAAATGGATCCGCTCGTCATGAGACTGCGCATAGTATTCACCCGTGGTGCCGGCGGTGATGATGCCGTGGACACCGCCTTTGATCAGGTGCTCAACGGTTTGGGCGAGTGCCTCTTCGTTGATGGAATGATCGTCGTGGGTGGGCGTGACGATTGGGGTCCAGATCCCTTCAAATTGCATGGGTTTGGTCCTTGGATATTGGGGGCTCTATGGGGAGGGGATCGGGGGCGACAAAGCGTTCCAGACGGTCCTTGGACAGCGTCCAGTGATCGATGGTGAGAGCGACGATTCCGTCCATATCTTGTGTGTCTATCGCCTCGATCATCAAGTCGTGGTGGTCGCAGGCGGTGCGGATGCGGGCGGCATCATCCTCGGATATGGGGCGGTAGAAGGTCTGGCTAAGGCGGGTGTGGTCGATCAACATGCGGTTGAGACTGGGCAGCAGGTAGGGGTTGTGGGCCATCACGCCGATCTGGTGGTGGAACCGGTGGTTCAGGAGCGCGGCGTTTTCGGCGTCACCGGCCTCTGACGCGGCGCGGAATTTGGCTTGGATTGCGCGGAGGATTTCGATCTCTTCGACGCGGCGGTTCTCGGCGGCGAGGCGGGCCGTGTTGGCGTAAACCATTGGTGCCGTTTGAAAAAACATGCGCATGACCGCGAGATCCATGGACGCAACCTTTGGGCCACGGTTGTCCGACAACTGTAGGTATCCTTCGCCAGCGAGGCGCTGAAAGATTTCGCGCATCGGGGTGCGCGACAGAGCGTAATGGGCGCAGAGCGCGGCCTCATCCAAGTCGCTGCCGGGCGCGATATCCTGGCGGAGGATGCGCATGCGGAGGTCTTCCAGGCATTCGGTTTTGCGAGGGGTGGGCATTTGGCGACTCACTTTGAATACATAATGTATACATCTTGTATTCAGTTTCTCAAAATGGAATTCGAGAGGCCGCGAAAATGGGTTTTGTACATTTTGGGGTCACTTTTGAGAGGCCGAAACCCATTTTGTACAATTTCAGAAACGCACAGCAGGGTGTTGCGTTGTGCCAGAATGCAGAGCGTACGGTGGGTTAGGAAATGCTTGAGGCCTCACGCAACACTGCGCTTGACCGTCTCCAGCGTGAAGGGTTGTTCGTTCATCAGGCTGGGGATGCGGGCGGCGGTCTCAGCCACCTGATCAAGGTCGATTTCCGCCTGTACGACGCCCGGTTCGGTTCCACCGTCACCCAGCACCTCGCCCCATGGGTTCACGATCAGGGAGTGGCCGTAGCATTCGCCGCCGCCGGGGACATCCCCCGTCGCGCATGCGGAGATGACGAAACGGGTGGTTTCAATGGCGCGTGCGCGGTTGAGGACGTGCCAATGGGCCTCCCCCGTTTTGCGGGTGAAGGCCGCGGGGCAGATAAGGATCTCTGCGCCGTGTTGCGCTAGGGTACGGAAAAGATCGGGAAAGCGGAGATCGTAGCAGATCATGTGGCCAATGCGGGCGTGGGGCGTGTCATGGATGACAGCGCGGTTGCCGGGCTCGACGAAGGCGCTTTCGCGGTACACTTCGTCGTCGCTCAGCTGGATGTCGAACATGTTGATCTTGTCGTAGCGGCCGCGGATTTCACCCTGGTCATCGAGCATGAGGCCGCGATTGATGACCTTCTCGCCCGGGCCGGTGACGGCGATGGAGCCAAGATTGATCCAGACGCCATGGTCTCGGGCGAAGGATTGCATGGCGAGGAGGAAGGCGTGGTCGGATTCGTCCGCGAAGGGTGGGCGGACGGCGGGGCCGTCGGTGACGAGGCCGCCGCAATACTCGGGCAGGAAGAGCATTTGCGCGCCGTTGGAGACGGCTTTCTCGGCGAGCGGGAGGGTTTCGGCCAGCGCGTTTTCCATGGTGGGTTGGGGGCGGGTTTGAAGGCAGGCGACGTTGAAGGGGCGGGGCATGGTGGGGCCTTTGG
>CAYMEC010000019.1:21445-23084 GCA_964389425.1 uncultured Roseovarius sp. | reverse complement strand
AATATTTCTATATTTCTCGAAATATGAAACAGACAGCGATTCCCGATATTGATCTGGTGGAGGCCGCCTCCACCTTCGCGGCGTTGGGCAGTGAACAGCGGTTGGCTGTGCTGCGGGTTCTGGTGCGGGCTGGAACGGACGGTTTGAGCATTGGGCAGCTGGGAGAGCGGTCCGGCGTCATTGGATCGACCTTGACCCATCACATGAAGATTTTGACGCAAGCCGGGCTGGTTCGGCAGGAAAAGCACGGGCGCAGCATCATTTGTGCGGCTGTGGCTTATGATGAGTTGCGCGCATTATCAGAATTTTTGCTGAAGGAATGCTGTGCGGATAGTGACGAAGGACATCAAGATGACTGACGCCTCCCTCCCTTCCCCGCAGCAGATTTGGCGCAAGATCGACAAGGTGTGGCTGGCGGTTCTGGTCATCCCGGCGCTGGTGGCACTCCTGGATCCGCCGCAGTTTTGGCCGACGATCGAATTTGCGGCCAAGGCCTTGGCGGGGACAGCGCCGTTTATTGCCTTTGCAGTGCTGGCTGTGGCCTACATGAAGGCAACAGGCGCAGAGACACTTCTGGCGCGCGCCTTTGAAGGGCAGCAGGTGCGGATGATTTTCATGGCGGCCCTGCTGGGCGGACTGTCACCGTTTTGCAGTTGTGAAGTAATCCCGTTTATTGCCGCGATGCTGGCGCTTGGGGCGCCTTTGGCGGCGGTGATGGCGTTTTGGTTGGCCTCCCCCCTGATGGACCCGGCGATGTTCCTGATCACGTCCGGCAATCTGGGATGGGAGTTTGCCATTGGGAAAACCGTGGCGGCGGTGGGGCTTGGCCTCTTTGGAGGCTTCGTGACGCTTGTCGCGGCTCGGACGGCTGTGTTTGCCGATCCGCTGAGGGAAAAGCCGCAGGTTGGCGGGTGCTGCGGGGTCAAGAAACCCTTTGAAGGCAAACCGGTCTGGGCGTTTTGGCAAGAGGCGGAACGGCGCGAGGTATTCGGCGCGACAACGCTGGAGAACGCGGTGTTTCTGCTCAAGTGGCTGGCGCTGGCTTACGTGATTGAGGCGCTGATGTTGGCCTATATCCCCGCCGAATTGATTGCGACCATTCTGGGTGGCGACGGTGTGGGCACGATCATCCTGGGCGCTTTGGTCGGTGCGCCGGCTTATCTGAACGGCTACGCGGCAGTGCCGCTGGTGGATGCGCTGCTGGCCCAAGGGATGAGCAACGGGGCCGCTATGAGCTTCATGATTGCCGGTGGGGTGAGTTCCATTCCGGCCGCGATTGCCGTCTGGGCGCTGGTGAAACCGCGCGTGTTCGGGGCCTATCTGGGGCTTGCGATCACGGGAGCGGTTCTGGCGGGAATGGCTTGGCAACTGGTCGCATAACCCCTGGCATGCGATCAAAACGGGCCGGACATGGGAACGACACCCATGCCCGGCCCTGATTTTATGCAGGATAGCGGCATAAAAATGCCATGATTTGTTGAAAAATACCTAAAAAACAGGCCATAATGGCGTGAAATCGCAAGGCGGAAAGCCTTCATAAAGCCCTGAGGCATATAAACAGGGCGTATGAGCAGATCCGGAGCGCTTGAATGCTCGAGTTCGAAAATGTCAGCAAGTCCTTCTGGACGGGCTCTCATCG
>CAYMEC010000019.1:0-21345 GCA_964389425.1 uncultured Roseovarius sp. | reverse complement strand
CTTGAATGCTCGAGTTCGAAAATGTCAGCAAGTCCTTCTGGACGGGCTCTCATCGAAAGGTCATCCTTGACCGGGTGTCCTTTCGGGTGGAGCTTGGCCGCTCGCTTGGCATTTTGGCACCCAATGGCACCGGCAAGACCACGTTGATCAAGATGATGGCAGGGTTGGAGAAGCCTGATGAGGGGGAAATCCGGCGATCGTGCCGCATCAGTTTTCCCCTTGGTTTCATGGGAGGGGTGATCACGCGGGTGTCGGCGATGGAAAATTCCCGTTATATCGCAAAACTTTACGGGCTTGACCCGGATTACGTGGAAAGTTTCTGTCGCTGGCTATGTGGTCTGGGCGAATATTTCGACCAGCCCATGGGCACCTATTCTTCGGGGATGCGCGCGCGGTTCAGTTTTGCGCTGATGCTGGCGCTGGATTTTGATATGTACCTGATCGACGAAGGCATGCCCGGGTCGACGGATGTGGAATTCAACCGCAAGGCCGGTGACATCCTGAAGGAACGGCTGAACAGCACCACGATCGTGATCGTGTCGCACCAGCCTGAAACGCTGGAGAAGTTTGCGAGCTCGGCAGGTGTATTGATGGGCGGCAAGTTTTACATGTTTGATACCTTGGAAGAGGCAAAGCAGCTTTATGACTACGAAACCCAAGGCTAGAAAATTTCGCATCAAGCGAACGACGCCGACCCCGTCGGAGGTCGCGGCGCGCGTGGATGCGGAGATCGAACAGAAGACCGCACAGCGCCGGGCAGAGGCCGCGGCCAATGCCGCAAGCGAGCCGCAACAACCGGTGCGCCCGACGCGCCCGGCATCAGTGCGACCGCCCGAAAAACAGCCGCCAGCCAAAGGCGCGGACCCGGTGGAACTTGAAGGCACCGCCGCGCAGGCCGGGCCTCCTCCCGCCGATGATGAAGCGCCGGCGCGAACCGGAGAGGTACAAAGCGCAGCCGAGGTCAGCGCATCCACCGATATTGATGAAATCCGCAAGGAAGGCCTGACAGGGCGTCAGTTGCGCATGGCGCGGCGTCTGGCGCAGAAACACGGGCTGGCGCCCACATCGGATTTCGATGCGGTACGGCTCTTGCGGGCCAAGGGGGTTGATCCATTCCAGCGGTCGAATTTCCTTGAACTGGTGCAACCGGGGCAGTCTTCCGCCGAGCGCGGTGAGAAGGTTCAGTTGCCGCAGACGGTGCCCGTGCAGCCGGTTCAATTGCCATCGGTTGACGGGATGACGCCCGCGGAACGGCGCGCGCAGGAAATCACCGCAATCCAGCGCGACATCGGTCGCAGACGCCGTCGCAGGCTGATGTTGCTCTTGTCGCGTCTTGCGGCTTTCGTGATGCTGCCGACGTTGGTCGTGGGATACTATTTCTATTTCGTGGCCACGCCCATGTATACGACCAAGTCGGAATTTCTGATCCTGACGGCGGATGGCCTTGGCACGAGCCCGTCGGCGGGCCTGTTCAGCGGCACGGCCTTTGCAACGGGACAGGATTCCATCGCGACGCAGAGCTATCTGCAAAGCAAGGACGCGATGTTGCGCCTGAACGAAGATGTGGGCTTTCTGGAGCACTTCAGCCAGCCCAATATTGATCCCATTCAGCGCCTTGATCCGGCAGCCACGAATGAAGAGGCCTACAAGGTTTACCGCAAATACGTGAAGCTGGGATATGACCCGACCGAGGGCGTGATCCGGATGGAGCTGTCCAGCGCTGACCCGGAAGTGAGCAAGGCGTTTTCAGAGACCTTGATCGAGTATGCCGAAGAACGTGTCGACCAGTTGAGCCAGGAGAAACGATTTGACGGGTTGCGCACAGCCGAGGCCAGCCTGGAAGATGCCAAGAATGAGCGGCGCGCGGCACAGCAGCGCTTGGTGCAACTGCAAGAGGGGTCGATCCTTGATCCCGAGGGCGAGATCGCCAATATCCGTGCGCTCATCCAGAACGTGGAATTGCAGCTGCAGGAAAAGCAGCTGGCGCTGAACACGCAGTTGAACAACACCCGGCCGAACACCGCACGAGTAGAGGCGTTGCGCAGTGAAACCGCCGTTCTGGAAGCCGAACTGACCAAGCAAAAGGCGCGCCTGACGGAAGCCACGGAAGGCACGGAATCGCTTGCCGCGCAGACGGCTGAAATCCAGATGGCGCAGGCCGATCTGATGACCGCAGACCTGGTGCTGCAATCGGCTTTGGAAACAAAGCGCCAGACAGAGATCGAAGCGAACAAGCAGGTCCGCTACCTGACCGTGAGCGTGAACCCGATTGCGTCCGAAGATCCGTCTTATCCGCGCAAATTCGAAAACACGCTGCTTGCGTTTTTGATCTTCGCGGGTATCTACCTGATGATATCGCTGACAGCATCCATTCTTAGGGAACAGGTGTCCTCCTGATCATGAAGACCGTTTCTTTTTCCGGCCTGAGCGTTGGCAATGATCAGCCGCTCATGCTGATTGCCGGCCCGTGCCAGTTGGAAAGCGCGGATCATGCGCAGATGATCGCGGGTGTCTTGAAAGAGGCCTGCACAGCGGCGGGCGCGCAATATGTGTTCAAGGGATCGTTTGACAAGGCGAACCGAACCTCAATCAATGCCAAGCCTGCTTTGGGGCTGGATGAGGGGTTGAAGGTGTTGCAATCGGTCAGGGATGCCTTGGGCGTGCCAGTGCTGACCGATGTGCATGAAAAGGAGCAATGCGCGCCGGTGGCAGAGGTCTGCGACGTGCTGCAAATCCCTGCGTTCCTGTCCCGGCAAACGGCGTTGTTGCTGGCCGCCGGTGAAACGGGCGCGGTGGTGAACGTCAAGAAAGGGCAGTTTCTGGCACCCTGGGACATGCCCAACGTGGCCGCCAAGATTGAAAGCACCGGAAATGACAAGATTTTCCTGACCGAACGCGGCGCGAGTTTTGGCTACAACCGCCTCGTGGTGGATATGCAATCCTTGCCCGAGATGGCCCGGACGGGTTTTCCGGTCGTCATGGACGCGACCCATGCCGTGGCCCAACCCGGCGGGCTTGGCGGGGCATCAGGTGGCCAGAGAGAATTTGCACCCGTGCTTGCCAGAGCGGCAGTTGCCACTGGAATTGCCGGTGTTTTCACCGAAACGCATCAGGATCCGGATAATGCACCCTGTGACGGTCCCAATATGATCCGGCTGGAGGATATGGGTGATTTGATAGATACGCTGATGGCGTTTGATCGGCTCGCCAAGGCCCGGCCCGTCTCGCTGTCGTAACCAAAAGAAAGAACGACCCGTGACCAAACCCCTTTCCGATGTCACCCCGAACACCTGGTCCTTCCTGCGCGATGCGATGATCACGCCCACGGGCTTTCGCGAATATGATGCACGGTGGAAATATCCGGATGAGATCAACCTGCCGGGGGTGACGGCGCTGGGCCTCGGGTTGGGCACGCAGATGCACGCCCGCGGGATTGAGCCGGTGATCGCGGTGGGCAATGACTACCGGGATTATTCGCTGTCGATCAAACAGGCGCTGATCATCGGGCTGGTGCAGGCGGGCATCCGTGTAAAGGATATCGGCCCTGCCCTGTCTCCCATGGCGTATTTTTCGCAGTTCCATCTGGATGTGCCTGCCGTGGCGATGGTGACGGCGAGCCACAATCCCAACGGCTGGACTGGGGTGAAGATGGGCTTTGACCGGCCTCTGACGCATGGCCCGGATGAGATGGGTGAATTGCGGGATATCGTGTTGCAAGGCAGGGGTGAGGCGCGGCCCGGTGGCGCCTATGAGTTCGTCGACGGAGTGCGGGAGGCGTATCTGGATGACCTTGTCGGAGATTTCAAAATGTCCCGCCCGCTGAAGGTGGTTTGTGCCACGGGCAACGGGACGGCAGCGCATTTTGCGCCGATGCTGTTTGAACGGATGGGGGTGGAGGTTGTGCCGTCTCACACGGAGCTTGATTACACCTTCCCCAATTACAACCCCAACCCGGAAGCGATGGAAATGCTGCATGACATGGCGGCATCCGTGAAAGCCTCCGGCGCGGATATGGCGCTTGGGTTTGATGGTGACGGGGATCGGTGTGGTGTCGTGGATGACGAGGGCGAAGAGATTTTCGCCGACAAGGTGGGCGTGATCATGGCGCGCGATCTGTCGGGGATTTATCCCGGCTCGACCTTTGTCGCGGATGTGAAATCGACGGGGCTTTTTGCCTCGGACCCGGTGTTACAGGGTAATGGTGTGAAGGCGGATTACTGGAAGACGGGCCACAGCCACATGAAGCGGCGCGTGAAGGAAATCGGCGCGCTGGCGGGGTTTGAGAAATCGGGGCATTACTTTTTGGCCGAACCCGTGGGGCGCGGATACGATTGCGGGATGCGCGTGGCGGTGGAGATCTGCAAGCTGATGGATCGCAACCCGGACAAATCCATGTCCGATCTGCGCCGCGCGCTGCCCACGACCTATGCGACACCGACGATGAGCCCCTATTGCGCGGACACGACCAAATATGAGGTGCTGGAGCGGTTGGTGAGCAAGCTGGTCGCCCATCACGAGGCGGGCAAGCCGCTGGGCGGTCGGGCCATCAAGGAGGTGGTCACTGTGAACGGCGCGCGGGTGATTTTGGACAATGGGTCCTGGGGTCTGGTGCGGGCGAGTTCGAACACGCCGAACCTCGTGGTGGTCTGTGAAAGCTCCGAAAGTGATGCGGAAATGCGGGCGATTTTTGCCGACATTGACGCGGTGATCCGGACGGAGCCGGAGGTGGGGGACTACGATCAGACGATTTGAGGCGGCTCGCTTTCCCTTGCTCATTTTTGTGTTTCTACGTTGACCCGAGCCGCGCATCGTCGGGCCGCGGTACGGCGATCCTACCTTTGAGCAGCAGCGCTTTATCCAAGCCAAATCCGCACACTATTTGAGCGATGCGCCAAGCCCAACCAAATCGCCGTGCCGTGGGGGCGGCCCGGCGATGCGCGGCAGCCTGACGGCCTTGATCCCGCGCAAAAACAACTCAATCAAATAAAACGTTGAGACTTATTAGGGTCCGAAGGCTCAGGCCAACCCGTCCATCCTACCGGCCAGCTTTGCATCCAGATCACTCAGCCCGTCCACGTCATGGGTGGTCAGCGTCACCTCCACGGTTTTGTAGACATTGGACCATTCGGGGTGGTGGTTCAGTTTTTCAGCCCAGATGGCGGCGCGGGACATGAAGCCCCAGGCCTCCACGAAGTTTTTGAACACAAAAGTTTTGTGGATGGCGTCACGGCCCTCGACCATCTCCCAGCCATTCGCGGTCAGCTCTGCCAAGGCGGTGGTGCGGGCGTCGCCGGTTAGTTTTTCGCTCATTCCTGTTCCTCTCTGATTTCACGGCGGAAGGGTCCGTATGCGGTGAGTATTTCGATGTCGTTTTCCACGGCTTCGCGCTCGGCCTTGAGAAACTGTGCGATGGCGTCGGCGAAGCCCGGATCGCCCACCCAATGCAGGGAATGGGTTTCCGTGGGCATGTAACCGCGGGCGAGTTTGTGTTCGCCTTGGGCGCCGGCCTCGACGCGGGAGAGCCCGTGTTCGATGGCAAAATCCATGGCGCGATAGTAGCACAGTTCAAAGTGCAGGAACGGGTGGTGTTCCGAGCAGCCCCAGTAGCGACCAAAGAGCGTGTCGCGGCCGATAAGGTTCATGGCACCCGCAACAGGACGGCCATCGCGCACCGCAAGCGCCAGCAAGATGTCATCGCGCAACCGTTCTTGGGCAATGTCGAAGAAGCGGCGGGTCAGGTAGGGCATGCCCCATTTGCGCGCGCCGGTGTCTTGGTAGAATTGCCAGAAATAGTCCCAATGCTCAGGCTCGATCTGATCGCCGGTGAGCATCTGGATGTCGCCGCCAAAAGCGTTTGCGTCGCGGCGTTCGCGGCGGATGGATTTGCGTTTGCGGGAGCTCAGCGAGGCGAGAAACGCGTCGAAATCAGCGTAGCCGTCATTGACCCAATGATATTGCTGGGAAGCGCGTGGCATGAGGCCGATCTCTTCGCCCGCCTGCGCTTCAGCCTCGGTGCAAAAGGTAACGTGGAGGGAGGACATCTTGTTGCGAGCCGCGATTTCGACCGCGCCTTGCGCCAACGCAGACATGCCCGCCTCTTCAAAGCCCGGACGGGTCAGGAAGCGACGACCGGTGGCGGGGGTAAAGGGTACCGCCATTTGCAGTTTGGGATAGTACCGCCCCCCGGCCCGTTCATAGGCATGCGCCCAGTTGTGATCGAAGATGTATTCGCCCTGACTGTGGCTTTTGGCGTAAAGCGGCGCGCAGGCTACGACTTCTCCTGCGATTTCGGCGACCATGTATTGGGGATGCCAGCCGGTGCCGGTGCCAACCGATCCGCTGTCCTCCAAGGCCTTGAGGAAGCGGTAGGTTGTGAAGGGGTCGATGGGGCGTCCATCTGCGGCCTCAGGACAGGCGCAGGCGTCCCAGGTCGCCTCGGCTATGTCGCCAAGGGATTGGTATGCGGTCAGGGTGACTGACTGGCCGTCCATGGAACCTGCTCATTGTGGATGAGGAAGTATCTGTACCTGAGCGGCGGGAGTTCAAGCGGGAATGGCGGCTGCGTAGCGTTCGAATGTGATGTTGTCAGAGAGCTTTCGCGCGGCGCGTTCTTCGGCCTCGCTCCGGATTGTCCAGCAGAGCACGGGTGCGCCCGCCGCGCGCAGGGCCTGAACCCGGGGACGAGACAGATCGGTGGCGTGGTGCGAGATGAAGCTGCAACCCGCGCGGTTAAAATCGGGGATGTCACGCAGATGATCACGGATCGCATCGGTCAGTTGCGGCCAATGCTGGGCCTCATACCCGCTGGTGACAAGGCCCCGGGGGTGATCCGGCAGCAGGTCTGCCAGGTACGCGACCATGTTCGGGTTGAAGGACATGACCGCGGCAGGGCCTTGATATCCTTGCAGGGCGCCCGCGACGGCGCGTTCCAGTGCGCCATCGGTGACGCCCATCTGGCCGTGTTGATCCTTGAGCTCAATCAGCAGCGGAACGCGGCCTGCGACCAGATCCAGTACCTCTGAGAAGGTGGGCACACCTTCGTCGCCGCCGGTCAGGGTGATGCGGCCCAGGTCAGTCGCATCCCGGGCGCGCACTTCGCCAATCTCACCGGTGAGGCGGTCCAGATCATAGTCGTGAAAGACCATCGCGTGGTTATCACGGCTGAGCTGGAGATCCAGCTCGATGCCGTAGCCTTCGACGATGGCGGCTTCAACGGCAGCACGGGAATTTTCCGGGCGACCCCGCGCCACATCATGGAATGCGCGATGGGCGATGGGCCGGGTCAGGAAAACCTGAGGCAATGGTGTCATTTGATTTCAAAGATACCTTCGATTTCAACAGCGACGCCAAAGGGGAGCGAGGCGGCAGAAACCGCCGATCGGCTGTGCTTGCCTGCGTCTCCCAGCGCCTCGCCCAGAAAATCGGAGGCACCGTTGATCACCTGTGGTTGCTGGCCAAAATCTGCGGTGGAATTGACGAAACCCGTTAGCTTCACCACTCGCAAGAGGCGATCCAGATCACCGCCACACGCCGCCTTGACCTGCGCCAGTAGGTTGATCGCGCAGACCTTCGCAGCCTCTGCCCCGCCGGCCGTGTCCATATCAGCGCCCAGCTTGCCAATGATCATGTCATCGCCCGCCTTGGGGATCTGACCGGATACAAACAACGTATTGCCGACCTGCACAAACGGCACGTAGTTGGCCGCGGGCATCGGGGCCTCTGGCAAGGTGACGCCCATTTCAGCGAGCTTGGATTCGAACTGTCCCATCGGGGCCTCCGGAATTGCGAAAAATTATGGCATGTCGAACGCACGCTATCCGCTTTGAAAGCGGTGTGAAATCGCAAAACGCCCAAGGTTTGGCGGCAGGAATGTCAAAATCATCTATAAAGTTGCGGCGGCGCAGGCCAATGACTTGCAAAACTGGCGAAAAGTAGCCTAAGCGTCAGAGGCCAACACGCACATGAAATTACGTTTTTTATGGTGCGTCGCTGGGCAAACATGTTTGATTGGCTAAGTCCATGCTAAGCGTCACCTGTGAGTCGTAATTTGAAAATTCTAGAATCTCTGACCCAAATGGCACCTGCCCGCGTTTTACGCGGGTTTTTCGCTTTGTTTTTCCTTGCAACAGTGGCGGCCTGTTCTGCGCCTCCTGCGGGCCATCCACAAGGTCAGCCGTGGGACCCCTATGAAAACACCAACCGGGGGTTCCATTCCTTCAACAAGGGGCTTGATCGGGCGATCGTTCGGCCTGTGGCCTATACCTATAGCGGCATCTTGGGCGACGAGGTCGAGGATTCAATCAGCCGGTTTTCCGGCAATATTTCCATGCCAAGGGCCATTATAAACAATGTGCTGCAAGGCAATATGCGCGGCGCAACCGAAGACACGTATCGATTTGTCGTGAACTCCACCATAGGTCTGTTTGGCCTGTTTGACGTGGCCACAGACCTGAACATGCCTGCTGCGACGGATGCGGATTTCGGCCAAACGCTGGCGGTCTGGGGCGTGCGTGAAGGTGCCTATGTCGAACTACCGGTCTTTGGACCGTCGACGGAGCGGGATACAGTGGGCCTTGTTGTTGACCTGTTCATGAACCCGCTGGATTACTGGATCCGGGATCCTGAAGAGTATTACGTATTCGGCACGGGCGTGTCCGCCACGCTGACAAACCGCGAACGGTTGGGTCAGACGATTGACGGCATTCTTTACGAGAGCGCCGACAGTTATGCGCAGGCGCGGTCACTTTATTTGCAGAACCGCAGGTTCAAGGTGGGCGACTCAGGGTCAGCGGGTTATCTTGACCCCTATGACGATCCGAACCTCGCAACTGAGTGAGCAACATTATGTTTGACGTATTTAAAACGAACCGCCGCAGTTTTCTGGGCGGCGTGATGGGCCTTGGCCTGATGGGAATTGCCCCAACAAAGGGTTGGGCGCTGGATGAAGCAAGCTCTCGGGCGCTGGTGGACCGGGCTGTGAAAGACATCAACCGCGTCATCGCCTCGGGCAAATCTGAATCGGCGATGATCCGGGATTTTGAGCGTATTTTCGGCCGTTATGCGGATGTGTCCATCATCGCGCGTTCAGCGCTTGGTGCGGACAGCCGGCGCGCGTCAAACGCACAGCTTCGGTCCTTCACCAAGGCATTTCAGGGCTATGTTGCGCGCAAGTATGGCAAGCAGTTCCGCGATTTCATCGGCGGCCAGATTGAAGTGAAGGGCGTGCGGAAGGTGAAAACCTGGCACGAGGTTGACGCGACTGTCCGACTGAGCGGGCGGGCCCCTTTCAAGGTTTCGTTTCTGGTCTCTGACAGATCCGGCAAGGACCTTTTCTTCGACCTGCTGATCGAAGGGGTCAGCCTGCGGATTTCCGAACGGACGGAGATCGGCGCGCTGCTTGATGCCAATAACGGCGATATCGACAAGCTGATCAGCGCGGTTCAGAGGGCCGGTTAAGGCCGCAGTTTTCTCGCAAACTTCTGCGTGTTCGCACTCAGACGGCGCGCTGGCGTTCCAACTCGTTTCGCAGAACTTCCGCTTCGTGACGGGCCTCGCGCAGGCCCTCCATCGTAGCGGAGAGTTCGGCTTCCGTCTGGTTCAGCTGATTGGTCAGTTCCGCCTCGCGCTGCTGGAGGTAGGTGATCGCCTGATCGCGGGTTTCCTCGGCTTCATGCAATTCTTGCGCCAGCCTTTCCAACTCGCCCACGTCAGATCCTGCAACGCGAATGAAGCGATGCACCAGCCAGTTGGCGAACCACCCCAGGCAGAAGGCCACGAACAGGATCACGGCCGTGACGATTATAAATTCAGTTCTGTTCATCCGCGCTCTCGCTCGCCCCATCGGTGGAGGAATCTTCTGCCTCTTCTGCCGCAGTTTCAACCTCTGATTCTTCGGCCGCGGTTTCTTCGGCGTCGGACTCTTCTGTCGTTTCGCTGTCGTGCAGAACGATGAATTCGATCCGGCGGTTGGCTTCACGGCCTTCTTCGGTGTCGTTATCCGCAATGGGTTCGCTTTCGCCGTAGCCTACGGCGGTGATCGACCCTGTCAGCACCCGGCGCATGCGCAGTTCATTCAGAATGGTTTGCGCGCGGGACTGGCTGAGTTGGAGGTTCATCGACTCGCGGCCCTGACTGTCGGTGTGGCCCGCAATTTCCATGCTGAGCGCGCCGCATTCCCGCAGCACCTCGGCGATGTCGTCCATGATCTGTTTTCCTGTCACATCAAGCCGCGCAGAGCCCGGTTCAAACCGGATCTTGCGGGCGTTCTTGATGGCGTTGATGTCCGCTTCGCAATCCTCTGTCGTGGGGATGGAAGCCACGGGATCAAGCTCTTCCTCATAGCGGACGTTGATATCATAGACTGCCCCCTCGCCCAGCTTGCCGGAAAGAAGCGCCGAAATGGTGGTGCTGGCGTCAACCTCACCCGTTGCGCCGCGGATTTTCAGCTTGTCCGGCGTGACCGAGACGATGCCGTTGGACAGGTGCGACAGGGCATCCAGACCGGTGATTACGCGGAAGGTCCAATCGTCAGGCACTGCGTCATCCACGCGGGCGCGCATATCAACCCCGCTTGAGGAAAACCGTGCCATGGCAAAGCTGTCGACCATGGTGCGATCTGTTTCCGTTCCGACACGACCGCTGAGCTGCAAGAGGCCTTCCGGGGACAGCGTGGCGGTGAATTCCAGCGCCTCTGCCTCGCCACCCGCTGAGGAGGCCGGCAGTTCAGCCTTGAGCGAGAAGAGTTCCGGGAGGTTGTTTTCCAAGGCGCCGATGACGTCATCGAACCGGGCCTGAGTGACCCCCTCGCCTACCCGGATGGAGATATCGGCGTCGGTGAAAGTGGCACTGCCCTGCCCCAGCTCTGCCAAGGCGTCGATGGCTTGGATCACCGCCTCTGACCAGCGTGGGGTCGGCACACCGAGGCCGACAAGACAGTTCGCTTCGCCGTTCATACCTGCTGCACGGGCGGCGTTTAGAATTCGGCTACGAGCGAATTCGGTGTCCGCCGAACAGGCGTCGAAATGTGGGCCGTCATCATCAATGATAAAACGCAGCGTGTAGGGCGTGATGACCGGGCGCGGGGCCTCGATATCCAGCGAAAGCGCTACGTCGCCTGGGGCGAGGCGTTCGAGTTGGGCCTCGATGGATGTCTTTTCGACCTGACTGCCGGTGATGGCCTTCACCGCAATGCGATCGGACCGAAGCGAAATTTTGGTCCGGTCCAGCACGCCAAGGGCGCGCACGGCATAGGTGATGGTGTCATCCCAGCTGTCGGGCGCAGGATAATCTGCGGTTTCCAGAAAATCGGACACGTCCTCGTTCCGGCTGACATTCTGGATACTTTCCAGAAAGGCGGCCCGATCCATTGCGGCAGGCACCAGACCAATGAGGGAAATACCGCTGTCATTGCGCAGGATTTCCATGGAAAATCGCGGCGTGCCGATGGTCTGGCTTCGTTCCACCAGCATCTGGTCGATCACGCGCGTGGCTTCGACCACAGATCCCGCAACCGACATGGCCCGGAAGCGTGCAGCCTCCGACGGTGCGGTGCCAGACAGGTAGACTTGCAGCCCGTCGGTGTTCACCTCAGACCAGACGAGGCCGGTATCATCCAGTGCGTTCAGCACGGCTGATTTCGATGTGCTTTCGATCACGGCCACGGCAAATCGCGCACTGACCAAAGAGATCAGAGCCGCAGCAACGAAAACGCCAATTATGGCCAAGAGGGAAGATAGACGCATGCGCTATCCACATATGTTGTTTAACCCGCGACGTACCTTGTATGGCCCACCGCGAGGGAGTGCAATCAAAGGTACAGTGCAGCGGCGAAAAATGGCAAAGGCAGGAGGCCCGCGTCGCGGTTGGATCGAAAGAGCGTGATCAGTTTGGCGCTGTCATCTGGATCGTATTGGGAAAGCTGCCACTGAAGATGCCAACCAAAGGCCCATGTGCCGCACAGCGCCAGCAGGACGCTGTAAGGCGAAGCACTGACCGCAGCGCCCAGCACGGCGAGGATCACGGCAAAGCCCTGCAATGAGACCGCGATCACGAGAAAGCGACGCAACCAAGTGGGGATGAGTGACCCAAAGAGCCGGGCGGTGGATTTCACGCCGATGAGCGCATCATCTTCCGCGTCCTGCTGGGCGTAGATCGTGTCATAGAAGAGCGTCCAGGCGATGCCGGAGAGATAGAGAACGACCGCCGGCCACCCCAACGATCCAGTATGGGCCGTCCACGCCAAGAGCGCGCCCCAGTTGAAGGCGATGCCCAGAAACACCTGCGGCCACCACGTAAAGCGTTTGGCGAAAGGATAAATGCAGACTGGCAGCAAGGACAGGATACCCAGCAGGATGGCAGCGGTGTTGAACGTCAGAAGGATGCCGAAAGCCACAAGCGCTTGGATGATGAGCCAGACCAGCGCGCCTGTGACAGTGACCTGTCCCGATGGGATAGGACGCGAGGCGGTGCGGGAGACCGAGCCGTCAATGTGGCGGTCGGTGATGTCATTCCACGTACAGCCTGCACCGCGCATGAGAAACGCCCCTATGGCACAGCCGGTGAAAATCCACAGATCGTGCCATGTGGCCTGCCCGTCATGAACCATGGCCAGCGCTAGGCCCCACCAGCACGGCAGTAACAAAAGCCACGTTCCAATGGGCCGGTCCGCGCGGGAGAGGCGCAGATAGGGCCGCGTGGCGGGTGGCGCGTAGCGGTCGACCCAGTTCCCTGCAACCGCATCGGCGACAGTTTCATCGCGTGGCTCTGGCGTCTGATTTGTGGCGGACATATATCTGTGCCCCATGAAGCATTCACGTGTCAGGTTGTATGTAGATCAGGCTTTGGGGAAAGGGCAATCACTCCCTCTCAGCCGGGAACAGGCACATTACCTGTTCGGGGTGATGCGGCTGGGTACGGGCGAAAGTGTTCTTGTCTTTGATGGGCGACATGGGGAATGGCGCGCAGAGATCGTGGAGGCGGGCAAGCGCGGCGGGGTTTTGACCGTGGCGGAACAGACCGCACCGCAGCGGGATCCGCCTGATCTGTGGCTGATGTTTGCGCCCATCAAGAAAGCGCGCACGGATTTCATCGTGGAGAAAGCCGCGGAGATGGGTGCGGCGAAGATCATGCCGGTGCAGACGGAATTCACCAACTCTGAACGCGTGCGGCAGGATCGGTTGCAAGCCCATGCGGTGGAGGCCGCAGAGCAATGCGGTGGGACATTTGTACCAGAGGTCATGGGGCTTCAAAAGCTGGACAAGGTGCTGGGTCACTGGCCTGAGGGGCGGCACCTGATGTTTTGCGATGAGGGGCTGGCAGGGCGCTCCACCGCCCTGACTGGCGGTCTCGCTGGACCGTGGGCGATCCTGATCGGACCCGAAGGTGGGTTTTCGGAGGCCGAACGGAAGCGCCTCGCTGCGCTCGGCGCGGCCCATGCCGTCAGTTTGGGGCCGCGCATTCTGCGCGCGGACACTGCCGCTGTCGCGGCGATGACGGTGTGGCAGCAAGCCTATGGGGATTGGGCGTGAGTTTTGTCCGACCAGAGGCGCGTGCCGCACTTTGGCGGTGGCGGGAGGCGCTCGCTGGCGCGAGCGGGGTGGTTTTTGGGCTTTGGTGGCTTTTGACAGCCGCCTCGCTGACGCGATGGGTTGGGGGTGCGGTGGCGCTCGCCGCAGCCGCACTTTTGGTGGCAGGCCTTCAGCGGGGCCGCTTTCGCGGCCGGTCTGGCGGGCTTGGCGTTGTGCGCACGGATGAAGGGCAGATTGCCTATTTCGGCCCGCTGACCGGAGGTGTCGTGGCGCTGAGCGAGGTATCGCAGGTGGTCTATGATCACAGCGGCAAACCCGGCCACTGGGTGATTTCACAGCCCGGACAGCCGGATCTGGAAATTCCCGAAAACGCAGAAGGCGCAGACGGCCTGTTCGATGCGTTCACAAGCCTGCCGAGGCTGTCCACGCAAGAGTTGTTGCGGGTCCAGAACGCGCCGCACGGCACACGGCACGTGATCTGGCGACGGCGCGAGACTTTAGCTGTGCCCGGCTCAGGAGCTTAGAATACCTTCCTGCGGGACCTGTACCCAGACCTTTAGCGTCTCGAGATAGGGCCCCAATCTATTCGTGCGCTTCAGGGATTCGAAATAGACATTGTTCTCCCGCTCACTGAGACCTTCATCCGTGAGGATCTTGTCTTCGAGCGGCTCTCGATCAGCTTCCAGTTTCTCAATAAGGCGCTCGACGCGGGCAACCTCTTCCTGCAGGATCGCACGGCGTTGTTCGATATCCTTAACACCACTGAGACGCCGCATAACCCGCTGAATCCGCTTGTGATCAAACACGGATGCTCGAAAAAGCCAGTCTAACATGATGTGACTGAAACCCGGCACGATGAGACGTTGTTTTTCATTCAGGACTTCGAGCCATCTGAATTGGTTGTAACTCAGCCGTTCAAGCGTTTCTTGCAGAACCAGATTTGATCCGTTGGGCAGGCGCGTGCCGGGAACGCCGTGAAGGCTGTACCTGTCGCCGCCGTTACCACGATCGCCACGGTCACCCGGTCTGGCCCAACCGAGCTGCGGCGTGACTGTGAATGCGACCAAGCTGCCAAAGAAATTTCGTCTTGAAAAATATGCCATAAGATCCCCCCAAATGACCGGCTGACGAGGTCAGCATACACCAATTTCGCCTTTTTGCATGGGTCTTTGGAATCGGACAGTTGGTAGCCACCGCCAAGCGTATGCGCAAAAGGGCTTCGATCCCATGCGCGCTTGGTGATGCGTAGACCCTTGGGGGACGTGATTGGATCAACCGTCGCGCGGGGGCCCGGGGCGTTTGGGATCGGTCTTATCCTTCTTTGGCTTCCAGGGATCAGGGCCGCCGCGGGCCGAGGCGGCACTTGCGATGAGAAGTGGGGAAAGGGCAAGGCCCAAAGACGTTGCAAAGGCTGCGCGCCGGGTGAGTATGGGTTGGTGTTTCATCGGGGTCTCCTATGGTTTCGCTATGGCTCGATCCCGAGATAAGTGCTGGGCACGCGGGCACGTCATCAGCTTTGAACACGTTCATGCGACGGGCCGTGAGGCGACGTGAAACATCAATCACTGGGCGCGCATTGACACTCGGGGGGTTTGGAGCCAACTCTGAGGTCCAAAGACGCGTCGCCGCGAAAGGAATTTTCTCTCATGTCCATCCCTCAGTCCGGCGGCGGCCCGATCCATTCCCGCGATCAATTGGCCGAGTATCTTGAGAGCGGGTGCAAACCCAAAGACGATTGGCGGATCGGGACAGAGCATGAGAAATTTGGCTACTGCAAGGACACGCATAAGCCCCTGCCCTATGAGGGGGAGCGGTCGATCAAGGCGCTGCTGGAAGGCCTGCGCGATGGGCAGGGTTGGGCGCCGCTGGAGGAAGCGGGCAACCTGATTGGCCTCGAAAAAGACGGCGCGAATGTGAGCCTTGAACCCGGTGGGCAGTTCGAGTTGTCGGGCGCGCCGTTGCAGACCATTCACGAAACCTGTGACGAGGTGAATGCCCATCTGGCGGACGTCAAGGCTATTGCCGAAAAAGTGGGAGTGGGGTTCATCGGACTGGGGGCCGCACCCGAATGGACGCATGACCAGATGCCGATGATGCCCAAGGGGCGCTACAAGCTGATGACGGATTACATGGACCGGGTTGGCACCATGGGAAAATCCATGATGTACCGGACCTGTACGGTTCAGGTGAACCTCGATTTCTCGTCTGAGGCAGACATGGTGAAAAAGCTGCGCGTGGCGCTGGCTTTGCAACCCGTGGCGACCGCGCTTTTTGCCAATTCGCCTTTCTTTGAAGGCAAGCCCAATGGGCACAAAAGCTGGCGGTCGCGCGTCTGGCGGGATCTCGATCCGGATCGGACGGGAATGTTGCCCTTTGTATTCGAGGACGGGTTCGGGTTTGAGCGATGGGTGGACTATGCGCTCGATGTGCCGATGTATTTTGTCTATCGCGATGGACAGTACATCGATGCGCTTGGCCAGTCGTTCAGGGATTTCCTGGACGGTAAATTGCCCGCGCTGACGGGGGAGACACCGACGCTGTCGGATTGGGCGGATCATCTGACCACCGCCTTCCCCGAAGCACGGATCAAGAAATTCATGGAGATGCGCGGGGCGGATGGTGGGCCGTGGCGGCGGCTCTGTGCTTTGCCCGCGTTTTGGGTCGGGTTGATGTATGATGACGTAGCGCTTGATGCGGCGTGGGATCTGGTCAAGGGCTGGGATGCCGAAACGCGCGAGGCATTGCGTGTAACGGCCAGTGAGGCGGCGTTGGAAGCGCGTGTGGGAGACATCCACATGCATGATCTGGCGCGCGAGGTTTTGGCGATTTCCGAGGCCGGGTTGAAAGCGCGGGCAAGGCCTGGTGCCGGTGGGTTGATCCCGGATGAGACGCATTTCCTGAATGCATTGAAGGAAAGTGTGGAGAGCGGGAAGGTTCCGGCAGATGAATTGCTGGAGAAGTACCATGGGGAATGGGGCGGAGACTTGAGCCGGATTTACGCGGAGTATTCCTATTAGCCTCTGAAGGAGCGGCTTTGGCAGGCCCCGGTCTGGCGATCCCGAGATCCATTCAGGAGACTTTTATCGTTCCTTCCCGCCAGTGTGCGAGCGACGCACCTACCTCACATATTCGCCAGGCCCTGGGTGGGACCTGACGAAAGCGCGGCGGCGCAAGGGCCTTGATTCCGCGCCGATGTTAATTGGCAGCTTCGGCCATGGCGCTGCGTTGTTCTTGCAGGATAGCCTTGAGCGCAGTCACGGCCTGAGTGAAGCCAAGTCCGAGGCAGACAGCGACCAAACCCAGGGCGGCGATGGCGGCCAGTTGGATCAGGTCATCCGCCACCGGCAACATGGCGGCGAGGATCAGGATGCCGCCCAAGCCAATCGCGCCGTAGCTGGCCGCGATTGGGGCCGCGACAACCCGGGGGGATGCGGCGGTGACAGGGCATGGCCCAATCATGTCGGCGATCTTGAGGATCATCATGACCATGATGACAAGCGCCAGAACGCTGAGGCCGAGGAAAGTGGCAAGGGTGATAAGCACGGTTTTTCTCCTTTATGCTGCAATAGGTCGGGCAAAGGCGTCACGACGCCAGCTTTGGTAGAGAAGGGCAAAGGCCCCGGCCCAGACCGGCGCGAAGACGGAGCCGAAGATGAGGTAAATGCGGGCCGTATCGTCATAGCGGGGGCCGAGTTCCGCAAGGTGGAGCAGGTAGACCGCGCCGACCACCACCAGATTGGACAGAAAGCCCAGGACAGCGGCGGCCACGAAACTGGGTTGATGGCGACCGAGCCACCAGAGCATCACGGGCGTTGCCGTGAGCAGGTAGAACGGCCCGCCCATCACGATCGCGATCAGCGGAACCAAGAGCCAGCAAAACAGAACCCCGATGATCACCGGTGCGCCGATCAAGGCGAAGATGAAGGCGCGCGGATCGATCAGGTATCGAGGACCGGGGCGCCTTTTATTTTTTGCAGTTATTTCTGTCATTTCTGAATTTTCCTTCCAAAATTTTTTCCGTCAGGATTTGGACTTGGGCAAAAGACGCGCGATGCGTCCACCCATTTTCATCAGAGCCATCTGCACAGGCCGTGGCAGATCGATCATTTCCCGGTACCACAGGTCAAACATCTCCATCGTTGCAAGCGTTTCATCGATGCGCGCCTTGATGCGGTCTGGGGTATCGTCGCCACGCGCCTCTTGAGCGACGGTGCGCAGCGCCTCGAGCGTCGGAGTGAATTCTTGTTCGCGGCGGGTTTGGACAATGATTTTCACCAGATCGAACATATCCCGGACCGAGGTGAAGCGATCTTTGCGTTCCCCCAGCGCGCGGCTGGATTTCACCAACCGCTGGGCCTGCAATTCCTTGAGGCCGGTGGAAACGTTAGAGCGTGCAAGGTTCAGAGCCTCGCAAATCTCATCGGCGGTCATCGGGTCGGGAGCGATGTGGAGCAGGGCGTGGATCTGGGCCACGGACCGGTTCACACCCCATTTTGCGCCCATCTCCCCCCAGTGGAGGATGAAGTCTTGAGAGGCTTGCGAGAGGCGCATGTCAGTGGTTCCTAAAATTTCTGTAATTACAGAAATAACAGGATTTCATGATTCTGCAAGGGGTTTTGAAAGTTTACTTCTTGCCGATGCGGGGTTCGGTGCCGGCGCGGAGGCGTTGGACGTTGGGCCAGTGGCGCCAGAAGATGAGCAGCGTCAGGATGAAGATCAGAATGATCATACGGGTTTCACCGAGGAATGTCGTCCAGACGACGGAGAGCGAGGCGGCCATAAGCGCGCCCATGGAAGACTGGCGCGTCACTGCCACCGCAAAGAGCCATGTCGCGCCGCATGCAAGGCCCACCGGCCAAGCCAGTGCGAAGATGATGCCGAAGAAGGTGGCCACGCCTTTGCCACCTTTAAAGCCAAGCCAGATCGGGAAGCAGTGGCCAAGGAAGGCCATGAGCGCGGCGAGTTGGGCGGAGTCTTCGCCGGAGATCGCGCGGGCCAGCAGGACGGCGACCGCACCTTTTGCTGCGTCAAGCAGCAGGGTGGCGGCGGCGGCGGCCTTGTTGCCTGTGCGCAGGACGTTTGTTGCGCCGATATTGCCGGAGCCGATGTCGCGCAGATTTCCAAGTCCAAGGCGTTGTGAAAGGATCAGGCCGAAGGGGATGGAGCCCAGCCCGTAGCCGATCACGGCCCAGAGCATCAGGACCACAGCACTTGATTCAATCGGGGGCATCACCCGGCCTCATGCACAATCTGACCTTTCACGTAGGTCGCCTGTACCTTGCCCCGCATCTGCCGCCCGTCAAAGGGGGTATTTTTGGATTTCGACTGAAGCGTGGTGCGGTCGAGGGTGAAACTGGCGTCCGGGTCGAAGAGAACGAGATCGGCAGGGGCGCCTTGTGTGAGGCGACCTGCTTCCAGACCCAGACGCTTGGCAGGGTTGAGGGAGAGTGCCTTGAAAAGCTGCGGCAGGGTCAGATCGCCTGCGTGAATGAGCGCCATCGCGGCGGGCAGCAGGGTTTCGAGAGCGACGGCACCGCTGGCGGCCTCCTCGAACGGCAGACGTTTGCTTTCTTCGTCCTGGGGGGTGTGCATGGAGCTGATGAGGTCGATGGTGCCATCGCGCAACGCGGCCAGCACCGCCTGGCGATCGTCCTCGGACCGAAGCGGGGGTTTGACTTTGAAGAAGGTGCGGTAGTCGTCGGCGTCCTCATCCGTCAGCGTCAGATGGTGGATGGAGGTCCCTGCGGTGACGTCGAGGCCGTTGGCTTTGGCGCGGGCCAAGCTGGGCAGCGCACGGGCGGTGGTGATCTGGTCGGCGTGGTAGCGCGCGCCGGTCATTTCAATCAGCGCCATGTCACGATCCAGGCCCATGCGTTCGGCCATGGGGGACACGGCGGGCAGACCCTTGAGCGCAGCACGAGGCCCGGAGGTGGCGGCAGCCCCGGAAGACAGGATCGGTTCCTGAGGGTGGGCGATGACAAGCGCGCCGAGCGAGCGGGCATAGGTGAGCGCGCGGGAGAAGACCTTGGTGTCAGCGATCACGTGGTCGCAATCGGTGAAGGCCACCGCCCCTGCATCCATCAGAAAGCCCAGTTCGGTCATTTCGCGCCCCGTTCGGCCTTTGGTGAGGGCCGCCATGGGAAGGACGTTGACGGGCGCGGCTTCATTGGCGCGGCGTGCGACGAATTCGAGAACCTCGGGCGTGTCGATGGCGGGGTCCGTGTCGGGGCGGGTGACCATGGTGGTGACGCCCCCCGCGGCGGCCGCCAACCCGGCAGAGCCATAGCTTTCTTTGTGGCGTTCGCCCGGTTCGCAAACTTTGACGCCAATGTCGACGATGCCGGGCGCAAGACAAAAGCCACCGCAATCGCGCCACTCATCCGCGCCTGTCGGCACAGCGTCGTTTCCCTTATCGGCAATCTTGCCGTTTTCGATGAGGAGCCAACCGGGGACGTCCGTGCCTGTTTCCGGGTCAATCAGGCGGGCATTTTCGAGAAGGGTTTTCATGATGCCAATCTCTCCTGAATGCCGCGCATGAGGCGGTAGACCTCTGCGCCGTTCTGGATGCGCTCAAAGCCGACGGCGACCTTGTAGGATCCGTTCTTGCGGCGGCGCATTTCGTGGTTGAAATGGATGGTTGCGGGGCTGCCGCCGTCAAAATCCAGAATGGTGTCGCGCGTGATCGGGTAGCTTTTGAGACTGCGACCGCGGAAGGGCATGTCGGTCGCGATGAAGGCGCGGCGATCGGTCAGTGTGTACCAACTGTGCTTGCGTCGCCATGAACTGCCGTAGAGGGCGCCGGCGGCGACGCCCAGCCCGACGAAGAAATGCAGCAGGCCAAACATCCAGAAGAAGCCACCCGCAAAGGAGGCCGCGATCATCCAGAAGAGCGCGAAGCCCGCGAAGACGAGGCCGAAGACGACGCCGACCAGTTTGCTGGCGCGCAAACGAAGTTTCGCATCGGGGCGGCCCTGCCAAAGGATCTTTTCGTTCTTGTCGAGGATGCCTTCCCAGCCTGCAATTTCACTCATGAGGCAAGCCACACGATCAGAGCCGTGAAGGCGAAGATGGCGAGCAGCGCATACATGGCGATGCGACCGGACATGGCTTTGTCCGAGATGGGCTTGCGACCTGTTCCGCCGGAGGACCCACTGGCGCTATCGTAGCTGGGCATGGGTGTGGGTGCTGACATGCGGGGTTCATGCAGTGTGGCGATCAGGCGGGCTTCATCGGTGCTTTTCAGGGTAACCGCCGCACCGTCGAAGGCACCTGAGCGGAGGATCGCGACATGGCCCTTGAGGGCATTGAGCGTGTCGGTTTGGGATGTGATGTCGTCTTCCGAGACGCCGTAGCCTTCCACGAGCAACGTCGTCAGGCCCATATCACGCACCGCGCTCAGGTCGACAATCTGAACATCTTCGGCCGACAGGCTGTCCACGCCAAGCACCGTGGCGAGGCGATCGACGGCTTCAAAATGTTGCAGTTCCATCGACACGCGGTAGCCGAGGTGGAAAATGCGGACGAGCCCGTGTTCGCCCTGTTTTACATCGAGGCTCACGCCATCACCTCTTTCGGGGCGTTTCTGCGAGTGCGCACCAGAAGGTCCATCGCGGCCATGCGCACGGCCACCCCCATTTCGACCTGATCCTGAATGACGGAACGGTTGATGTCATCGGCCAGTTCACCGTCGATTTCCACGCCGCGATTCATGGGCCCGGGATGCATGACGATGGCGTCCGCGGCAGCGTGGGTGAGCTTGTCCGCGTTGAGGCCGAAGCGGTGGTAGTATTCGCGTTCTGACGGGATGAAGCCGCCATCC
>CAYMEC010000018.1:11939-51361 GCA_964389425.1 uncultured Roseovarius sp. | reverse complement strand
CGGTCACGGCCTTGGCGCGCAGAGGCTCAAACGCGTCGCCCTTCTGCAAGCCTTCGGCGATGGTTTCCATCTCCTCAAAAAGGCGGCAGGCACTGGTGCGCGCGCGGTCGGAGAGGAGGAGGTTGCGGGAAGAGAGCGCCAGACCGTCGATGTCGCGGATCGTGGGGCAACCGTGGACGGTGATCTGTAAGTCCAGATCGCGGGCGAGGCGTTTGACGACCTGAAGCTGCTGGAAATCCTTTTCCCCGAAGAAGGCATCGGTGGCGGTGGTTTGGGTAAAGAGTTTGGTCACTACGGTGGCCACGCCGTCAAAGTGGCCGGGCCGGTAGACGCCGTCCATCACATCCGTCAGCCCCGCGACAGAGACGGTCGTGGCGAAACCATCGGGGTAGATCTGATCGGGATCAGGCACGTAGAGCGCATCAATCCCGAAGCGGGTGAGTTTGCGGGCGTCCTCTTCTTCCGTGCGGGGGTAATTGGCGAGGTCTTCGGGGTTGTTGAACTGTTTGGGGTTCACGAAGATCGTCACGATGACCCGGTCGCATTTTTTCTTGGCCGCTGTGACGAGCGACAGGTGGCCGTCATGCAACGCGCCCATGGTGGGGACGACGCCCACGGTTTCCTCGGCGCGGTGCCACTCAGCCGCCATGGCGCGCAGGTCAGCCAGTTGGCGGATGATGGGCGGTGGGGTCATCGGTGTGTTCACTTTGCCAAAATCACTTGGAGGGCGCTGTGTCGCCGAAGGTGTGTTCGGGGCCGGGGAAGCTGCGGGCGCGGACTTCGGATGCGTAGGCCTCGATGGCCGCTTTGCCGTCGTCGCCGAGCGTGGCGAAGCGTTTGACGAATTTTGGCTTAAAGGCGGTGAAAAGGCCCAGCATGTCATCGACCACGAGGATTTGCCCGTCACACCCGGCGCCGGCGCCGATGCCGATTGTCGGGATCGCAACTTCGGCAGTGATCTTGTCGGCAAGGGTGGCGGGCACCTTTTCCAGAACGACGGAGAAGGCGCCTGCATCGGCCACGGCGTGGGCATCGGCCAGCAGTGCCTTGCCCGCGTCATCGCGGCCTTGCACCTTGTAGCCGCCCAGCGTGTTGATCGATTGCGGCGTGAGGCCGATATGGGCCATCACCGGAATGCCGCGCGACACGAGGAAGGCGATGGTGTCTGCCATATGGGTGCCGCCTTCGAGCTTTACTGCCGCCGCCCCGGTTTCGCGCATCAGGTGGGCGGCGTTGCGGAAGGCCTGTGCGGGGCTTTCCTCGTAGGAGCCGAAGGGCATGTCCATCACCAGCATGGCCGAGCCAAGTCCGCGTGCCACGGCCTGGCCGTGCATTACCATCATCTCCATGGTCACGCCCAGCGTTGAGGGCAGCCCGTGCAGGACCATGCCAACCGAGTCGCCCACCAGCACGAAATCGCAGGCGTCATCCATCAGGCGCGCCATGGGCGTGGTATAGGCGGTGAGGCTGACGATGGGGGTCTGGCCCTTCATGGCCAGAATATCATCCGGCAGCGGGGCGGTTTTCTTGGCGGTGGCGCTCATGGTGTGGTCTCGCCTGGCGTGTTTGGTCTGGGTGTGGATAACAGGTCGGGCTGGGCCATTCTAGCCTTTCTGGACGACATGCGGAAAACGCCCCTCTCGCTTTTCGGCGCGCAATCGAGGCCCTCGGGCCGCCGCCCCTTCGCCAGACCCTATGCAGGGCCTGACGAGGGTGCTCCGGCGTGTCGGGTGTTTTTGGCAAAATTCCGTGAGCGCGCATCTGCGCAATGGTGTTTTATTCAGGAGTTGCCTAGGGTTGGGACTCTACCCGCCGGAGAGTGTTTTGCCTCGATTGATCCAGACCTGTCTTGTTGCGCTGCTGATGGCCGCCTCCCCCATGATGGCACCTGCGCAGAACGCGGCCATCACTGTGAACCGGTCGGAGATGATCCGGATCCTGAGTGAGCTTCCAAATGCCATGCCGATCCGGCAGGATTTGCAAAGCCTTGGCTTTGCAGGCCCAAATCTGGAACTTGCGGTGACACAGGCGGGGTCATTCTACAAGGATCCCATCATCGCGGGCTACATCGCGGACCGTGTGATTGCGGCCTACACGGACCCCAATGCCGTGGTGGAGGCGCAGGGTCTGATCTGGCCGATGATTTCGCGGGGCATGGGACATGTGAGTCTGAAGGAGCTGCGTTATTACTATTCCGTGGAGCAGGCGATGATCAATGCCATGCCGATCCGGGATTGCGGGCAGGCGATGCGGGGGCAGCTGTCGGACAAGCAGTTTTCAGATGCCCTGTCACGGATGGCGGCGCGGCTTGATACCGATGCGTTGAAAGAGTTCTACCGCATTGAATTCAAGGCCGCGCAATTGGGCGCAAAACGCAGCGCGGTTGCGTTGTCGGAGGCGCAAAAGCGCAAGGCGGGCGCGGCGATCGACGTGCAGCTAGAATCGCTTTTGCAGTCGGAGCCGGATGCCGAGCGGTTGCGCGGTGTGATGAAAAACCTCGACCGCGCGCGCAACAAGGATGCCTGTCGCGTGGGGCGGCTTTTCTACACGGCAGTGTTGACGTTGCCGCAGGCGGATCAGCGCAACGGGCTCTTGCTTCTCGGACAGCCATGAGCGCGCCCTTGCGTATCGCCAACCGTGATGCGCGGCGGCTGTGGCTATGGACCAATGGGTTGTCGGCGACGCCCACGGGGCCGCTGGATGTTATGGGGATGATCCGCGCGCTGGGCTTCGTGCAGATTGATACGATCCGGAATGTGACGCGGGCCCATCATCACATCCTTTGGTCGCGCAATCAGAATTACCGGGAGAAGCTGCTTTGGCCGCGCCTGAAGGGGCGGGATCTGTTTGAGCATTTCACGCATGATGCCTCGCTCATCCCGATGGAGGTGCTGCCCTATTGGAAGCGCCAGTTTGATCGGCTGGGGCGCAAGGCGGCGGCGTCCGATTGGTTTCAGTCAGGGCTGGGGCAGGCAGAGATCGCCGCGATCCGGTCGCGGATCGAGAAGGAGGGCGCGCTGTCAACCCATGCCTTTGATACCAAAGCAGAAAGTCGGGAGATGTGGGCGCGCCCGCCGCACAAGAAGGCGCTGGATCAGATGTGGTATGCCGGCGATCTGGGGACGTGTCACCGGAAGAATTTCGTGAAGTTTTACGATCTGGGGGAACGGATTTTTCCATCGCAGCTCAGGGAGGGGCCGGGCGAAGACGAAGCGGTTGATTGGCTGTGTGACCGGGCGTTGGACTACATTTCCGTGGGCACCTGTGGGGAGGTGCAGCGGTTCTGGGAAGCAATGAGTGCAGCAGAGGCCAAGGGCTGGGCGGAGCGCCGCCGCCCGGTCGAGGTTGAGGTGCAAGGCGCGGACGGGGCGTGGCGCGCGGGGTTTGCCGCGCCGGACATTGAAGAGCGGCTGGAACGCGCGCCGGACCCGTCCACAAGGCTGCGGATTTTGAACCCGTTTGATCCGGCGATAAGGGATCGGGCGCGGCTGGAACGGCTTTTCGGGTTTGATTATCGCAACGAGATGTTTGTGCCGAAGGAGAAGCGGCGCTGGGGGTATTACGTCTATCCTCTGTTGGAAGGGTATCGGTTCGTCGGTCGCTGCGAGGTGAAGGCGGATCGGGCGGAAGGATGGTTGCGCGTGACGGGATTTTGGCCGGAGCCGCGTGTGAAGTGGGCGCCTCCGCGGATGGACAAATTCGAGGCTGAACTGACGCGTTTTGCCCGGTTGGCGGGGATCAAGGATACCGGTTGGTCGATCCCAAAACCCAACGTCGGTATCGTGTCGGTATAACGTCGGTATTGCGTCGGTGCGGCGCGAGGTTTGAAGAAAGGCCTGTTGGGATGCGACTAAAAGACAAAACTGCCATCGTGACCGGAGGGGCCAGCGGCTTTGGCGAGGGCATTGTGCGTCGCATGGCGCAAGAAGGCGCCCGGGTGATGGTGGCGGATATCAATGCCGACGCGGCCCGTGATGTGGCCGCGGAGCATGGAGGTATCGCCTGCACGGTGGATGTGTCGGACCGGGCGAGTGTGGAGGCGATGGCGGACAGGGCCATGGCTGAGTTCGGGCATCTGGATATTCTGGTCAACAATGCGGGCGTCACGCATTTGCCGCAGCCATTGGAGGATGTGACGGAGGAAGATTTTGACCGCGTCTTCGCGGTGAATTGCAAATCCGTCTACCTGACCGCGCAGGCCTTCGTGCCCGGGATGAAGGCGCGGGGGGCGGGGGCGATTTTGAATGTGGCCTCGACGGCGGGGGTGAGCCCGCGGCCACGGCTCAATTGGTACAATGCGTCCAAGGGGTGGATGATCACGGCGACGCGGACGCTGGCCGTGGAGCTGGCACCTGCGGGCGTGCGTGTGAATGCGATCAATCCGGTGGCGGGGGAGACGCCTTTGCTCAAATCATTCATGGGCGAGGACACGCCGCAGATGCGGGAGAAGTTCCTGTCGACCATTCCGTTGGGGCGGTTTTCGCAACCGGAGGATATGGGCCATGCCGCCGTCTATCTGTGCAGCGATGAGGCGAGCATGGTGACGGGGGTGTGCATGGAAGTGGATGGGGGGCGGTGCATTTGAGTTGTGCCCTGCGCGGAATCAAGGCCCCTTGGGGCCGCCGCGCTTCGTCAGGCCCCACCCAGGGCCTGGCGAAATTGTAATCGCAGGCTTTTGCTCGGATGTCGTCCGGGAACGGATGGATAAAGTGCTGCTTATGAGATGTCGGGATCGCCAGACCGGGGGCTCACGAAGCGCGGCTCTGATCAGGCGTTTTCGCGGAGGATGGCTCCCGCGAGGTAGAGGGAGCCGCAGATGAGGATGCGGGCATCGGGGTCGCGGGCCACGATGTTTTTCACGGCGGTGGTGGCGTCAGGCGCGATCTCGGCCTGCATCCCGCAGTCGCGCGCAATCCGGGCAGTGTTTTCGGCGGACAGGGTGTTCACTTCGCCGGGGATCGACAGCGCGGTGAGGCTGGCGGCATGGGCGGCAAGAGGGGCCATGTATCCCGCCACATCCTTGGTATTCATCATGCCGCAGACCAGATGCGTAGGGCGGTCGTGCAGCGTGGAAAGATACGCGCCAAGCGCCTGACCCGCCGCCGGGTTGTGACCGCCATCGAGCCAAAGTTCTGCCGCGCCTGCCGCGTCAACCAGAGGGCCGGATTTGAGCCGTTGCATACGAGCGGGCCATCGGGCCTGGGTGACGGCGGCCTCCAACCCTGCGTCCGAGACACCAAGGTGGCGCAGACCGGCGAGGGCCGCCCCTGCATTCTGGACCTGATGCGCGCCAAGCAGATTCGGCAGTGCCAGATCGCGCAGGCCGGTTTCATCCTGGAACACCAATCGCCCGCGTTCCGTGGTCACGTGCCAGTGCTGCCCATGGGCGAGCAGCGGCGCGCCAACCTTGGTTGCCTGCGCCTCGATCACGTCTTGCGCGTCGTCTGCTTGAGGGCTGACCACACATGTGACCCCACGCTTCAGGATGCCAGCTTTTTCGAAGGCGATCTTGCCGACCGTGTCGCCCAAGAACCCTTCGTGATCCATGGACACGGGCGTGATGACGGTTAGGGCAGGTTTGGCGATGACATTGGTGGCATCCAGCCGCCCGCCAAGGCCGACCTCCAGAAGCGTGTAATCCGCCGGAACGCGCGACATGGCCAGAAGGCCCGCGCAGGTGGTGATTTCGAAATACGTGATCGGTGCGCCGTTATTGGCGGCATAGCATTCGTCGAGTACGGCAGTCAGATCCTCCTCGGAAATGAGCGATCCGGCGAGGTAGATGCGTTCATGGAAGCGCGCCAGATGGGGCGACGTGTAGGCGTGGACTTTTTTTCCCGCGCCCTCCAGCCCCGCGCGCAGCATGGCGAGGGTGGAGCCTTTGCCGTTCGTGCCTGCGATGTGGATCACGGGGGGCAGATTGTCCTGCGGGTTGCCCAATCGATCCAAAAGGGTCCAGACACGATCCAGCGTCAGGTCGATGATCTTGGGATGGAGCGACATCATCCGGTCGAGGATGGCGTCAGAGGTGGTGCCGGTCATTTCTTGGCGGGCTCTTCCGCGTTTGCCTCTGCCGTGGGTGCATCCGATGCGTCAGACGGTGTCACATCCTCGGCGTCGGGTTTGGGCAGGTCGCCCATGATGGCAGGCGGCAGACCCAGCAGCATGCGGGTGATGGTGATCAGTTCCTCGCGCATTTCGGTGCGCGGTGTCACGCGGTCAAGCATGCCGTGATCCAGCAGGTATTCGGCGCGCTGGAAGCCTTCGGGCAGTTTTTCGCGGATCGTTTGTTCGATGACGCGGGGGCCAGCAAAGCAAATCAGCGCGTTGGGTTCGGCAATATGGACATCCCCCAGCATGGCATAGGAGGCCGTGACGCCGCCGGTCGTGGGATGGGTCAGCACGACGATGTAGGGCAGACCTGCCTCGCGCAGCATTTGCACGGCCACGGTCGTACGCGGCATTTGCATGAGCGACAGGATGCCTTCCTGCATCCGCGCGCCCCCGGCGGCGGAAAAGAGGATCAGGGGCCGGTGCAGTTTCACGGCTTCTTCGGCGGCAGCGATGATCGCGTTGCCGACATACATGCCCATCGACCCGCCCATGAAGGAAAAATCCTGTGCGGCGGCGATGACGGGCGTGCGGCCTATTTCGCCGCGGGCGACCAGCATCGCCTCAGACTCGCCCGTGCCCTTCTGGGCAGCTTTCATACGGTCGGGGTATTTTTTCTGATCTTTGAACCCAAGCGGGTCGGCGACGGGCTTTGGCACCTCCACTTCCGTGAAGACCCCACCGTCGAACAGCCGGTCAAACCGCTGGCGCGGGGTGATCGCCAGGTGATGCCCGCAATTGTTGCAGACATAATGGTTGTCGGAAAGCTCCCGGTGGAACAGCATTGTCCCGCAGGCATCGCATTTCACCCAAAGGTTTTCCGGCACTTCCCGACGCGAAAAGATCGAGTTGATGCGCGGGCGCACATAATTGGTGATCCAGTTCATGCGGGCAAGTGTCCCCTTTGCCTAAAGTCATCTGGACATAATCCGGCGTGTCACGATTTGCAATCAAACCCGTAAGGCAAGACGGCAGGCCAGCCATGCGCAAAGCGTCATCATCAGTTCCAGCGGCAGAAGCGTGCTGGCGAGGCCCGGCGCGTCGAGCGAGAGCGGAAAGGTATAAAGCGCGGTGCCGTCCAAATCGCCTTGCGGCGCGGCAAAGAGGATGGCGAAGACGTTGTTGACGAAATGCAGTGCGATCGCCGCGCCCAGCGTGCCGCTGCGCGCCGTCAGATCGGCGGCGGCGATGCCGAAAACACCCGCCCAGACCACCAGCATCCACGCGTTTTCCCCTGCTGTTGCAGGGCTGTAGTGCAAAAGGCCGAACAGCGCGGAAGGAAGGCCCATCCAGATCACCGGATGGCGGAACTTTGCGGCGAGCTGGCTTTGCAGGTAGCCCCGAAAAGCCAGTTCTTCGGCGCTGATCTGGACCATCACGAGCGGCAGGGCGAGGGGGAGAAACAGCAGCCACTGACCCAGGGCGAGGTGGCGTTCCAACTGCAACCCTTCGGGCATCGGTATGACCCAGAAGAACAGGTAAAGCGGGGCGAGGTACTTGGTGCAACGCCAGAAATCCGCCAAGGCACGGTCGCGTCGCCCGATGAGGGTGCGCAACTGCCGACGATGCAGCGTGCGCAGGACCATGCTGAGCGCAACGAGCAGGAAGGTGAACTGGAACAGCGTGAAAAAGACGTATCCGCCGCCGCCTTCATCGAACAGCAACGCCATGGCATCCGCACCGATGATGGAGGGCAGGGTGTTCATGAACAGGATCAGGATCGACAGGTAGATCGCCACGGCCAGGCCGGTCCCCAGGATCAATCGAACGGGGTTGGAGGATTTGCGCGCCGGGCGGATCAGGCTGTCATGGGGGTCATAGGACATGGGCCCACTTAGCTTTGGATTGACCTGCGGCGCAATGCGATAGACGCTGCCAGCCCAGAGACTGGGCGGGGGGACAAAATGGACGACTATTACGACCTGGGCGGATTTACTTATCCGGTGACCACCAAAAGCGCCGAGGCGCAGACGTGGTTTGACCGCGGCCTTCTTTGGACCTTCGGGTTCAACCATGATGAGGCCATACGCTGTTATGAGCGGGCGATTGAGGCCGACCCGGATTGTGCCATGGCCCATTGGGGGCGGGCCTATGCGGCGGGGCCCAACTACAACATGATGTGGGAACATTTTGACGATCGCGGTCGCGCCAAGGCGCTGGGCAAGGCGTTTGCGTCAGCCCGTGACGGCGCGGCCCTGGCGGATCATGTGTCAGAGTGGGAGGCGGCTTTGTTGCGCGCCTTGCCACTGCGGTTTCCGCAGGAAGAGATCACGGATATCAACGTGATGGACAGCTGGAACAAGGATTTTGCCGACGCCATGCGCATGGTGCAGGCGGCATATCCTGATCACCTGACCATCTGCACGATCTTTGTTGAGGCGTTGATGAACCTGACGCCCTGGCAGATGTGGGATTTGCCCAGTGGTCAGCCAGCGGAGGGTGCGGCCACGGTGGAGGCGCAAGGTCTGCTGGAGAGAGCGATGGAGACGCGAGCGGAGGCGTGGGATCATCCTGGGTTGCTGCATCTTTATGTGCATCTGATGGAAATGTCGCCCACGCCCGAGGCCGCGCTGAAGGCGGGCGATCGGTTGCGCCGGATGATGCCGGATGCCGGTCACATGATCCATATGCCGACCCATATCGATGTGCTCTGCGGGCATTATCAGAACGTGGTCGACTGGAATGAGGCCGCGATTGAGGCGGATCTGAAATACTGGCGCGATCACGGCGCGATGAATGTCTATTCGGGCTACCGGCTGCACAATTACCATTTCGTCATGTATGGCGCGATGTTCTTGGGGCAGATCGAACCGGCCTTGCGCGCGGTGCGCGGGGCCTGGGCCACCTGTCCCGAAGAGATGCTGAGGATCGAAAGCCCGCCGATGGCGGATTTCTACGAATCCTACCTGAGCTTTGAGCCGCATATTCTGGTGCGCTTTGGCCGATGGCACGAGGCGATCGCGTTTCCCTTGCCCGACGACCAGGAGCTTTACACAACGCTGACGGCCCATGTGCACTACGCGCGCGCCATGGGTCACGCGGCCCTGGGGGAGGTGGACGACGCGCTGCGCGAGGAGCAAGCCTATCTTGCCGCGATGGCACGCGTGCCTGAGACGCGGCTTGTGCACAACAATACTGTGGCCGATCTGCTGGCTGTCGGAGCGGAAATGGTGCGTGGGGAGATCCTCTATCGGCAAGGCGAGTATGACGCGGCCTTTGCGGCGCTGCGCCGGTCGGTCGCACTGGATGACGGGCTTTTGTACGATGAACCCTGGGGCTGGATGCAGCCCGCGCGCCATGCGCTGGGCGCGTTGCTTTTTGAGCAGGGCCGCGTGGAGGAGGCCGAAGCGGTTTATCGCGAAGACCTTGGTCTTGGTGGGTCGTTGTCCCAGGCGAGCATTCATCCGGACAATATCTGGGCGCTGAAAGGGCTGCATGATTGCCTCAAAGCGCGCGGTGAGACTGTTGAGATCGTGCACATCCGGCAGCGCCTTGATCTGGCGCAGGCGCGTGCGGACAGGGCTGTGTCCGCGTCCTGTTTCTGTGCGCAGGCGGCGATGGCGTAAGGCGCACCAAAGTCTTCATGCCTCCGGCGGAGGTATTTCTGACAAGAAAGAAGCGTGGGTTGGGCTTCTTTCTTGTTGAAAATACCTAAAACCCGCCTTGGCGGCAGGCGCTGGATTCAGTTTGGTTCGGGCCAAGGCGAGGTAGGGAGGCCTGTGTCATAAGGGAAGGGGTCGTAGGTGACCTTTAGGCCTTCAGTGCGCCAGGCGCGGAAGTCGGGATCGGCGAGGTGGTGATTGACGTAGGCGCGAGCGGCATCGTTGACGGGCAGGTCGTAGCCTGCGATCCGTGCGGCGACAGGGGCGTAGAAGACATCTGCCAAGCTGTAGGCACCGAAAAGCCATGGGCCGTCGGCGCCGTGGCGGGATTTCGCGAGGGACCAGAGTGCCTCGATCCGCGCGAGATCGGCCAGCACAGCGTCTGAGGGGGCAAAGCCGTTCATCTGGTGGGAAAGCTGCATGGGGCAGTCGCTGCGGAGCTCCGTGAAGCCGGAATGCATTTCTGCCACGATCCAGCGGGCGAAGGCGCGGGCGGCGGGGTCCGCGGGCCAGAGACCGATATCCGGATGGCGTTCTGCCAGGGTTTCGGCCATGGCAAGGCTGTCGCCGATCACGGTGCCATGTTCGTCCCGCATGACGGGCACCAATCGGGCGGGGGCGAGATCGGCAAGATCCTCGGCCATGGTGCCGGCGTAGAGCCCGACCAGATGAACGCGCACGGGCAGGTCGAATTTCTGGAACATCAGCCAGCCGCGCAGCGACCAGCTAGAGAAGGTTCGATCGCCGATAAAGAGGTCATACGTCATGGGCGGCAGCGTAGCCCGGCGGCGGTCATCAGGAACAACGATGATTTGTGACGCGTCCCATCAAGGACAGTGATTGATCCGCACGGCGCGCCACCCGTCCTGTTCCCACACCAGTTCGGTCACGGACAGGTTGTCGATTTTCTGGGCGAAGGCCTCATAGGCGGACACACGCTCGGCCTGCTGCACTTGGGTGAGGATGGCACCCATATGGGCCACGGCGATGATATCCGCGCCGGGATGGGCCGCCATGGCGCGCGCGATGCCGCGGTCGACGCGGGTCACAACGTCATCCCAAGTGTCGCCGCCCGGGGCGCGCACGAGGCCAGGTTCATCCCAGAAGGCGCGCAGGAGGTCCTGATCCTCGATGGTGTCGAAGTTCTGCATTTCCCAATCGCCGAAATGGATTTCGCGCAGGTCGGCATCGTGGGGCAGTCGGATGCGGGTGGACTGAATAGCGTCGGCGGTGGCGGTCGCGCGAATGAGATCGGAGGAGACGACCACCGCGTCACTGGGCAAGAATGCGTGCAAGCGGGCAATGCGCGCCGTGTCACTCAGATCGGCGGGGATGTCGGACCAGCCGACCATGGCCTTGGCATGGGTGGGTCCGTGGCGAACCCAGAAGACGCGGCTCATGATGCGGCACCGGGAACCGCGCCTTTCAGGACTTGCGGTATCCCTGCGATGACGTTGACCACCAGATCGGCTTTGGCTGCGAGTTTTTGATTGAGGCGGCCCTGTTCGATCTGGAACTTCCGGGCCAGCGCATTGTCGGGTACGACCGAATGGCCCACCTCATTCGAGACGATCACGACGGGAGCCGCACAGAGCGCGAGGCCCGCCATCAGGCCCGCCTCGGCCTCGGCCAGATCATTTTCCGCCAGCAGGTGATTTGACAGCCACATCGTGGCGCAATCCATCAAAACTGCTGTGTCACCGCTGATACCGGCAAGGGTTCGCCCAACCTCCAGCGGTTCCTCGATGGTGCGCCAGCCCTGGTCGCGCAGTTCCTGGTGGCGCGCGATTTTCTCTTTCATTTCAGTGTCAAAGGCCTGTGCCGTGGCGAAGTAGATCCGCGCGCGACCTGTGGCCGAGACCAGGTTTTCGGCAAATCCTGACTTGCCCGAGGCGGCGCCGCCTAGCACGAGAGAGAGGGGTGGCAACAATTTAACACCTTTTTAATGATCCGATGTGTTATATCGTCCGTATCACTATCCACACGCGCCAAAAAGAGCGGATCAGAGCGTCCGCTGCCCACAGGGGGATGACCATGCCGTTGGACAGTGATCATTCGATGAATATGTCTCGCGTCGCCATGAAGGCGGAGTTGCTGGACGCCGAAACAGAACAGAGATTGGCCTATGCATGGCGGGACGAACGCGATGAGCAGGCCTTGCATCGCTTGATCACCGCTTACATGCGGCTGGCCATTTCCATGGCGGCCAAATACAAACGCTACGGTGCCTCGATGAATGACCTCATCCAGGAAGCCGGGCTGGGCCTGATGAAGGCCGCCGACAAATTTGACCCTGATCGGGGCGTGCGATTTTCCACCTATGCGGTCTGGTGGATCAAGGCGTCGATCCAGGATTACGTGATGCGCAACTGGTCGATGGTGCGCACCGGATCCACCTCTTCGCAGAAATCGCTGTTCTTCAACATGCGCCGGGTTCAGGCGCGGATTGAGCGGGAAGCGATGGCGCAGGGTGAGGAACTTGATGGGCATCAGCTGCGGGAGATGATCGCCCAAGAGGTCGGTGTGCCGCTGCGCGATGTGGAGATGATGGAAGGGCGTTTGTCCGGCTCTGATTTCTCGCTGAATGCCACGCAATCCGTTGAGGATGAGGGTCGCGAGTGGATCGACACCATTGAGGATGAAGGCCCGCGCGGTGACGAGTTGGTGGAAGAAGATCACGATCTGAGCGCGCTGCGCGGTTGGTTGGGTGATGCGATGTCCAAGCTGAATGACCGGGAGCGGTTCATAGTGCGGGAACGCAAGCTGCGCGATGAGCCGCGCACGCTGGAAAGCCTTGGCGATGAATTGAGCCTGAGCAAGGAACGCGTGCGTCAGCTGGAGGCAGCGGCATTCCAGAAAATGCGCAAGCATTTGGAGCGGCACGGGTCCGAGGTGCATAATTTGCTGGCGTGATTGCTGGCCTCTTTCGCAAAGAGCACAAAGCCCTGCGTATTACTTGCGCGGGGCTTTCATTTTGCTTGGCGCGGAATCAAGGGCGTAGCCCGCCGCGACTTCGGCAGGGTCCGCCTTGGGCCTGGCGAATTTTTGAGGTACGCGCAAAGTTCTGATAAAGTCCGGGAAACCAACGATAAACTGCTGCTGTTCAAAGGTCAGGATCGTCAGACCGGGGCCTGCCGAAGCCGCTATATTGCACGTATTTGTCGGTCTTGTGCAGGGCCTTCGCCATGTCTAGGTTTCTGGCAGGAAAAAACGGAGTGCGCCGATGCTGGCCTCCAAACGCATACTCTTGATCATCGGTGGCGGGATCGCGGCCTATAAATCGCTGGATTTGATCCGGCGGTTGAAGGAACGGGGTGCGTCCGTGACGCCTGTGCTGACGCGGGGCGGGTCGGAGTTCGTGACGCCCTTATCGGTGTCGGCCTTGGCGGGGACGAAGGTGTTTCAGGATCTGTTTGACCTGACCGACGAGGCGGAGATGGGGCATATTGAGTTGTCCCGGTCCGCCGATTTGATCGTGGTGGCCCCGGCGACGGCGGATTTGATGGCCAAGATGGCCGGCGGGCAGGCGGATGATCTGGCCTCGACCCTGTTGCTGGCCACGGATACGCCCGTTCTGATCGCGCCTGCGATGAATGTGCGGATGTGGGAGCATGCCGCGACGCAGCGGAATATCGAGGTCTTGCGCGGAGATGGCATCGGGTTTGTGGGGCCCAATGAGGGGGATATGGCCTGTGGCGAATATGGCCCTGGGCGGATGGCGGAACCGTTGGAGATTGTCGCAGCGGCGGAAGATCGTCTGGTGAACGGACCGCTCAAGGGCAAGCGCGTGCTGGTGACCTCTGGCCCCACACATGAACCGATTGATCCTGTGCGTTACATCGCCAACCGGTCGTCGGGAGCACAAGGCACAGCGATTGCCCGGGCGTTGTCGGCGCTGGGGGCGGAGGTGGTGTTTGTCACCGGGCCTGCTGATGTGGCCCCGCCCGGCGGGGTGGAGGTTGTGCCTGTTGGGTCAGCGGTCGAGATGCTGAGCGCGGTGGAGAACGCGTTGCCCGCGGATGCGGCGGTTTTTGCGGCCGCGGTGGCGGATTGGCGGGTGGCGTCCGCCTCTGACCGCAAGCTGAAGAAATCCAAGGCGGGGCTGCCGCAGCTGGAGTTTGCGGAGAACCCCGACATCCTTGCCACCGTTGCCCAGATGAATGGCGGGCGGCCCGGCCTTGTGGTGGGATTTGCCGCCGAAACCGAAGACGTGGTGGCCCATGCCACGGCCAAGCGGGAACGCAAAGGATGCGACTGGATCGTGGCCAATGATGTGCGGCCTGAGACGGGGATCATGGGCGGCACGGAAAACGACGTGATGCTGATCACGGCAGATGGGGCAGAAGACTGGCCGCGCATGTCCAAGGATCAGGTGGCCAAGAGATTGGCGGAGCGTGTGGCGGCGGCATTGAGTTAACCCAGTGCCGCCGGCAGGAGTATTTTTGGAAAGATGAAGCAGCGGGACGCAGTCACTGTTGAGTGCATTTGGGACGAGGGGGCGGATACCTCCCTTGGGCTTCCACGTTATGAGACAGCCGGGGCAGCGGGTGCGGATCTGCGAGCGAATTTCCCGGATCGTGACCGTGTGATCCTGTCGCCGGGAGAGCGGGTTCTGGTGCCCACGGGGCTGCGGGTGGCGGTGCCGGACGGGTATGAAATGCAGTTGCGGCCGCGGTCCGGATTGGCGCTGAAGCACGGGATCACCCTGCCCAATACACCCGGAACGATCGACAGCGATTATCGCGGGCCGCTCGGTGTTATTGTCATGAATGCCGGGACTGAAGCGTTTGAGATTACCCACGGGATGCGGATTGCGCAGATGATCATTGCGCCGGTGGTGCAGGCGGGCTTTGTGGACGTGCGCGCGTTGTCTGACACAACCCGAGGCGAAGGCGGCTTTGGTTCCACGGGGGTCGGGCGATGATGGTCGTCTTTGGTCTGGCCGCCGGGCTTTGGGGTCTGGGCGCGGCGCTGCGGACACCGCATCAGGCGCGGCTTTTGATGATCGGGCTTTTGTGGGTAGGCGTCGTGTCGTTGCACATCCTGCTGCCTGCCGGGCATCCCTTGCGTGTCGCAACGGGCGGTTCCGCGACAATATGGGTGTATCTGGCTATTTTTACCGCGATCGCCTTCAGCTATGGCAAAGGTGTTGCGTTTTTGAAAGGCGTGGCAGGGCGGCGCAACGCACCGGTGCAGAAAGGCCCGTTTTCGGACGCGGAACTGGACCGATACGCACGCCATATCATGTTGCGTGAAATTGGCGGGCCGGGGCAGAAGGCGCTCAAGGAAGCCAAGGTTCTGGTGGTCGGCGCCGGGGGGCTGGGATCGCCCGCGCTGATGTATCTTGGCGCGGCCGGCATTGGCACGTTGGGCGTGATCGATGATGATCTTGTCGATAATTCCAACCTGCAACGGCAGGTCATTCACAATGACAAGGATATTGGGCGGCCGAAGGTGCAATCGGCCTATGAAGCTCTGCGGGCGCAGAACCCCAATATCGATGTGCGCAGCTACACGCGCCGATTGACCGAGGAGATCGCGGAAGAGCTGTTCGCCGAGTATGATCTGATCCTTGACGGGTCGGATAATTTTGACACCCGTTACCTCGTCAATGCCGCGTCCGTTGCCACCAAGACGCCGCTGATCTCTGGCGCGCTGTCGCAATGGGAAGGGCAGCTGAGCCTGTTTGACCCTGCAAACGGCACGCCGTGTTATGCCTGTGTGTTCCCCGAACCGCCTGCGGCGGGGCTCGCCCCGTCTTGCGCGGAGGCCGGTGTGTTCAGCCCGCTGGCCGGGATCGTTGGGTCGATGATGGCGGCGGACGCGATCAAGCATCTGACGGGGGCGGGCGAAACCCTGCGCGGGGAGCTGTTGATCTACGACGCGCTGTACGGGGAGAGCCGCAAGGTGACGATCAAGAAAGATACCGATTGCCGGGTTTGCGGGCCCTAGGGCCCGAAGCCCGACCTTTCAATCCGACCGTGTCAGCCCTAATTTGTGGTCAAAGGAGACGCCTATGACCAACCCGTTGCTGACCCCGTGGTCCACCCCGTTTGACATCGCACCTTTTGACGCAATCGACGATGCACATTTCGAACCCGCTTTCGAGGCGGCATTGGAAGAGGCGCGGGCGGAGATCAAGGCGATCTCTGACAATGCCGACGCCCCGACATTTGCCAACACGATTGAAGCGCTGGAGCAGGCGGGTAAGGGGTTGGACCGGGTGCTGTCGGTGTTTTTCTCCGTATCAGGCGCGGATACGAACCCCAGGCGGCAGGAATTGCAGCGTGTGTTCAGCCCGAAGCTGGCGGCGTATTCATCCGATATCTACGAAAACAAAGCGTTGTTTGACCGGATTGAGACGCTTTGGCAGGGGCGAGAGAGTTTGGGCCTCTCTGACGAGGAAGAGCGGCTGTTGATGCTGACCCGACGCGGTTTTGCGCGGGCAGGGGCGGCACTGACCGGGGAAGGCGCGGCCCGGATGAGAGAAATCCGCGCCCGGCTCGCGGAATTGGGAACGTCCTTCACGCAGAACCTGCTGGCGGATGAAGCGGCATGGCATATGGCGTTGTCTGAGGATGATCTGGAAGGTCTGCCCGATTTTGTCATTGCCGCCGCGCAGGAAGCCGGGCGGGAGAAGGAGACGGACGGGCCTGTCGTGACGCTGTCGCGGTCGATCATCGTGCCGTTTTTGCAATTTTCGCCGCGGCGCGATCTGCGCAAAAGGGCCTTTGAGGCATGGGAAGCGCGCGGGGCCAATGGGGGTGAGACGGACAACCGCGCCATCACGGCTGAAATTCTGGCCCTGCGGGAGGAGCGTGCGAAGCTGTTGGGCTATGACAGTTTTGCCGATTACAAGCTGGAAACCGAAATGGCCAAGACGCCCGGCGCGGTGCGGGATCTCTTGATGCAGGTCTGGCAACCGGCCAAGGCACGGGCGGAAGCCGATGCCGAGGTGCTGACCGCGATGATGCGGGAGGATGGCATCAACGGCGATCTGGAACCGTGGGATTGGCGATACTACGCGGAGAAGCGGCGCAAGGCGGAGCATGACCTCGATGAGGCCGCGTTGAAGCCGTATCTGCAATTGGAGCGGATGATCGAGGCGTCCTTTGCCTGCGCCAACCGGCTGTTTGGTCTGGAGTTCAAACCGCTGGATGTGGCGCTGTATCATCCCGATTGCCGCGCGTGGGAAGTGACGCGCGGAGGCGAACACGTGGCGGTGTTCATTGGCGACTATTTCGCGCGCGGGTCCAAGCGGTCGGGCGCGTGGTGTTCGGCGATGCGCGGACAGGCGAAGACGCCCAAGGTGCAGGGCCCGGTGGTGATCAATGTGTGCAACTTCGCCAAGGGGGATCCCGCGCTGCTGAGCTATGATGACGCGCGCACGCTGTTCCATGAATTCGGTCACGCGTTGCATCAGATGCTGTCCAATGTGCGTTACGAAAGCCTGTCCGGCACCAACGTGGCGCGTGATTTCGTGGAACTGCCCCGCCAGCTTTATGCACACTGGCTGAAGGTGCACGAGGTGTTGGCAGAATATGCCACCCATGCCGGACCGGGCGAGCCGATGCCGCAGGAGATGTTGGACAAGGTGCTGGGGGCGGCGACCTTCGACATGGGGTTCCAGACGGTGGAATACGTCGCCTCCGCCTTGGTGGATCTGGCCTTTCACGAGGGTGCCGCGCCCGCCGACACGATGGCGCGACAGGCCGAGGTTTTGGCCGACATCGGCATGCCCCGCGCCATCCGCATGCGCCACGCGACGCCGCAATTCGCGCATGTTTTCTCGGGCGATGGTTATTCCAGCGGATATTACAGTTACATGTGGTCCGAGGTGATGGATGCCGACGCGTTCGCGGCCTTCGAAGAGGCGGGCAGCGCCTTTGACGAAGATCGGGCACGCGCTTTGGAGACGCATATCCTGTCCACGGGCGGGTCCAGGGACGCAGAGGAGCTTTACCTGGCATTTCGTGGTCGCCTGCCAGGGGTTGAGGCGTTGCTGAAGGGCCGGGGATTGGCCGCGTGAGGTTGGATGACCTTCCCTATCGCCCCTGCGCGGGCGTGATGCTTGCCAATCATGCGGGCGAGGTATTCGTCGGTCAGCGCAAGGACAGTCAGGTCGCCGCCTGGCAGATGCCGCAGGGCGGGATTGATGCCGGCGAAACCCCGCGCGATGCGGCTTTGCGGGAGTTGGAAGAAGAGACCGGGGTTGCCACGGGTCTTGTGACCGTGGAGGCCGAGACCCGCGATTGGGTGCGCTACGATCTGCCGGATGATTTGATCGGCAAGCTGTGGAAGGGCCGCTATCGCGGGCAGAAACAGAAATGGTTTCTGATGCGGTTTCATGGGACGGATGGCGATGTGAACATCTTCACCGACCATCAGGAATTTTCCGAATGGCGCTGGCTGCCTGTTGATGAATTGGCCGCCAATATCGTACCCTTCAAACGTGCCGTTTATGAACAGGTTTTGGCAGAATTCGGAGATTTGGTGTGAAAACAGTTGGTGCAGCGCTTCTGTCTTTCCTGAGTGGTCCGGCTCTTGCACTCAGTTGCATGGCGCCTGATGTGGCTTATACGTTCAAAGCCCTTGATGAAGCGCCCGAAACCTTTGTTGTGGTGCACGGCACGCTTACGTTTGATGACGCACTTTTGCCGGTGACGGATTGGGACAATCAGGAGGCCACACCCCCTTCCACGCCCATTCCGGCAAGACTGACCGGAAAATCGCTAACCCATGGTGGGTTCACGGCCCCTTTCGATCATGACATCACGTTTGATGCTGTCTGTTTCGGGCCGTGGTGCGTGTCAGCCGCGTCCGGGTCCGACGTGATGGCGTTCGTGGAAAAAAAGGACGGGGAATACGTGTTTGGCTTGGGCCCATGCTATTTCGCCGGGTTCTTTGATCCTGACAAAGACACGCTAAACAAGGTCGCGGCCTGTCTGCGCGGTGAGGCCTGCGAGCCGCGCTTTCAATAAGGGGCTTTGCCCCCAACGCCGAAACAAGGTTTCGACGTCTCCCCCAGGATATTTCTGGCCAGAAAAAGCAAGCAGTCCCCGTGTTTCTTCTGGCTGAAAATATCCCCGCCGGAGGCATAGAATCCAAGACCGTGACTCCCAATGAGAACAAAACGTGAATATGATGATGGAATCATGTTTGCTGAACTGTCGATCACGTCGAACTTTACCTTCCTCACCGGGGCCTCGCATCCGGAGGAATATGCCGAGCGGGCGGCCCTTCTTGGTCTGCCTGCCATCGCCGTGGCGGATTGGAATTCGGTCGCGGGGATCGTGCGGGCGCATACGGCCGCGCGGGAGATTGGGCGCGTTGTCAAAGCGCGTCAGGAGATCGAGGCGCGGGACGGGCCGATTGGGCCGCCAGCGCCGGGTGGGAGCACCCCGGCTTGGACCACAGTGCCGCGTTTGATCCCCGCTGCACGGGTGCAGTTGACCGAAGGGCTGGAGGTGACCGCCCTGCCCAAGACGCGGGTGGGTTGGGGGCATCTGTGCCGGCTCGTTAGCCGGGGGCGGCTCAGGGCGGAGAAAGGAATCTGCGATCTGGGCTTAAGCGATCTGCTGGAATGGGGTGCGGATATGGCGCTTTTGCTACATCCGCCCGAGCGGGGGTTTGAGGCTGCGTGGCATGGGGCTGTCGCGCGGGTCGTGAGGGCATTCGGGGCGGACGTGCATCTGTTGATGGCGCCGTCCTATGACGGGCTGGATCCGGGGCGGTTTGCGCGCTGGGCCGCATTGGCCGAAGAGCTGGGTATTGCGCCGGTCGCGTCCGCCCTGCCGGTGATGCATCACGCCCGGCGCAGGCGGCTGGCCGACGTGTTGTGCGCGATCCGCAAGGGATGCCGGGTGGAGGAGCTGGGGCGTGCGGCACTGGCCAATGGGGAGCGGCGCATGCGGCCCGAGGCCGAGATGCTGAGGCTTTTCCGCGGTCATGAGCGGGCCGTGCATCGGGCGGGAGAGATTGCGCAGGGGCTGACCTTCAGCCTTGATGAGTTGCGCTATGAATATCCCAGCGAGTTGTCGGGCGACGAGACCCCGGGCGACCGGTTGCGGCGGTTGGCCTATGAGGGGCTGCGCTGGCGCTATCCCGATGGGGCGTCGGAGCGTGTGAAGGGCATGATCGAGCACGAGCTCGACCTGATCGGGCGGCTGAAATATGAACCTTACTTCCTGACCGTTCATGACGTGGTGGCCTTTGCCCGGTCGCGCGGTATCCTGTGCCAGGGGCGCGGGTCGGCGGCCAATTCAGTCGTGTGTTTCTGTCTCGGCATCACCTCGGTCAGCCCCGAGATGGGTACGATGGTATTTGAGCGGTTCGTGTCAGAGGCCCGCGACGAGCCGCCCGATATTGACGTCGATTTCGAACATGAACGCCGCGAAGAGGTGATCCAGCATATCTATGCCCGATACGGCCGCGAAAGGGCGGGGCTCTGCGCCACCGTGATCCATTATCGCGGCAAGCGTGCCATCCGGGAGGTGGGTCGTGCCATGGGGCTGAGCCAGGACACGATTGGCGCGCTGAGTTCCCAACTTTGGGGGTTTTTCGCGAGTGGTCATCTGGAGCGGGAACGGATGCAGGAGATCGGGCTGGATCCGGACGATCCGCGCCTGCGGCAGACCATGGCCCTGGTGCATGAGATTGAGGGCTTTCCGCGCCATCTGAGCCAGCATGTGGGCGGGTTCGTCATGACCGAGGGGCGGCTGGACGAATTGGTGCCCATTGAGAACGCCACGATGGAGGGCCGCACGGTTATCTGTTGGGACAAGGATGACATTGACGCGCTGGGTATTCTGAAGGTGGATGTGCTTGCGCTGGGCATGCTGACCTGTATTCGCAAGGGCTTTGCCCTGCTGGAGCAGCATCACGGGATTGATTACACGCTGGCGTCACTGCCCGCCGAGGACCCGGCTGTTTATGACATGCTGTGCAAGGCCGACAGCGTGGGGGTGTTTCAGGTCGAGAGCCGCGCGCAGATGAACTTCCTGCCGCGCATGCGCCCGCGCACCTTCTATGATCTGGTGATTGAGGTGGCGATCATCCGTCCCGGGCCCATTCAGGGGGATATGGTGCATCCCTACATCCGCCGTCGCAACGGGGAGGAGCCGGTGGAGTTCCCCTCTGACGAGCTGGGCCGCGTGTTGGGCAAGACGCTGGGGGTGCCGCTCTTCCAAGAGCAGGCGATGCAGATTGCCATCATCGGCGCAGGATTCACGCCGGAGGAGGCGGACCGGTTGCGCCGGTCGCTGGCGACGTTTCGGCGCTATGGCAATGTCAGTGATTTCCGCATGCGATTTTTGCAGGGGATGGCGAAGAACGGGTATGAGGAAGATTTTGCCGAGCGGTGTTTTTCGCAGATTGAGGGGTTCGGGTCTTACGGGTTCCCCGAAAGCCACGCGGCGTCTTTTGCGCTGCTGGTCTATGCCAGTGCGTGGATCAAGTGCCACCATCCGGGGATTTTCGCCTGCGCGCTGCTGAATTCCCAACCGATGGGATTTTACGCGCCTGCGCAGATCGTGCGGGATGCGCGGGAACATGGGGTCACGGTGCGGCCTGTTTGTGTGCAGGAAAGTTACTGGGACAATGTCATGGAGCCAGATGGGCGCGGTGGGTTGGCGCTGCGCCTGGGGTTTCGGCAGATCAAGGGGATGGCGGAGGAAGATGCCGCCTGGATCACCGCCGCGCGGGGCAACGGCTATGTGACGGTCGCGGATGTCTGGCGCCGGGCGGGGGTATCGCCTTTGACAGTCACGCGGTTGGCGGAGGCGGATGCCTTTGCCGAACTGGGGCTTTCGCGGCGGGAGGCGTTGTGGGAGGCACGGGCCCTGGCGGGGGATAAGCCGCTGCCGTTGTTCTCTGGCGATATGGACGGGGAAGGGATTGTGGAACCTGACGCCCATCTGCCGCAGATGACGCTGGGCGAGGAGGTAGTGGAGGATTATGTGGCCACAAGGCTCTCGCTCAAGGCGCATCCGGTGGCGTTGTTGCGGGATGTTTTGACGCCTGCGTCTTAACGGACCGACAGAGTGGCTTCGTCAGGCCCTGGGTGGGGCCTTCCTCTCAGCGATTGCAAGCAATCGCCTGCCGGGCAGCGGACGAAGGCGCGGCGGGCTGACGCCCTTGATACCGCGCCAGGTCAAGCTCTCACATGGAGGCCAACAAACCCTCACCCGCGGACAGCTCACATGTGCCGGGGTTTTCATCGACTTGCAGCAGGCTCACCGTGCCATCGTCCACCAGCATCGCATAGCGCTTGGAGCGGTCGACGAACCCCACGGGCGGGGCGGAGAAGTTCATGCCGATGGCCTTGGTAAATCCGGCTTCCGCATCCGACAGCATGGCAATCCCTGCCGCAGTCGCCCCTGTGGTCTCCCCCCATTTTTGCATGATGAACGGGTCGTTGACCGAGACGCATATGATCTCTTCCACGCCCTTTTCCATCAGGGCATCCCTGGTGCGCATGAAGCTGGGCACGTGGGCGGAATCGCAGGTTGGCGTGAATGCCCCTGGCACCGCGAAAATCACCACTTTGCGGCCCTTTGTCTTGTCGGACAGGCTGACCTCTTCGGGGCCGCCCTCGCCCATCATGATGAAAGTGGCCTCGGGCAGGGTGTCGCCTTGGGAAATCGTCATAATCGCGTGCCTTATCGTTTGTGTTCCAGATGGGTGTAGATATAGGGTCGCCCGGGAATTGCACCATGAAAAAGAATGGGGGAGCACATGGCGGGCATCGTTGTGGTTGGGGCCGGACAGGCCGGAGCCTCGGTTGTCGCGAAACTGCGCGCGCTGGAATACAGCGGGCAGATCACCTTGATCGGTGAAGAACCGAGCCCACCTTATCAGCGTCCTCCGCTGTCCAAGAAGTACCTGCTGGGGGAACTGGAGCTGGAGCGGATGTATCTGCGACCGGAAAGTTTCTATGCCGAAAACGACATTGATCTGCGGCTGGATGAACAGGTCACGTCCATCGTGCCCGGCGCGAAAGAGATCACGACCACCCATCACACGATTGAGTACGACCATCTTGTGCTGGCGACCGGGTCCGTTCCGCGCCGGTTGCCGTCGGCCATGGGCGGTGATCTGGACGGCGTGTATCTGGTGCGCGGATTGTCAGATGTCGACGCCATGGCCCCCGAGTTTCGCGAAGGTGCGCATGTGCTGATCGTGGGGGGCGGCTATATCGGGCTAGAAGCGGCGGCGGTGGCCGCCAAAAAGGGCCTCAAGGTCACGTTGATTGAAATGGCGGACCGGATCCTGAAACGCGTGGCTTCGCCTGAGACGTCGGATTACTTCCGTGATCTACATCAGGGCCACGGCGTTGATATTCGCGAGAATACCGGGCTTGAGCGGCTGGTTGGCGACACCCGCGTGACCGGCGCGCATCTGGCCGATGGCGAAGAACTGGACGTGGATTTCGTGATCGTGGGCGTGGGCATTGATCCTGCAACCGATCTGGCGGCGATGGCCAAGCTCGAGATCGACAATGGGATCAAGACCGACGAGCACTGCCGCACCTCTGATCCGAATATCTGGGCGGCGGGTGATTGTGCGTCATTCCCCTATCGCGGTGATCGCGTGCGGTTGGAAAGCGTACCCAATGCCCACGACATGGCCGAATGCGTGGCCGAGAACATCATGGGGGCGGGTAAAACTTACGTCGCGCAGCCGTGGTTCTGGTCGGATCAGTATGACATCAAGTTGCAGATTTCAGGGCTCAATGTGGGCTACAATACCGTGGTGTCGCGGCCCGACGGAAAGGGCAAGGGCATGTCGTTCTGGTATTTCAAGGATGACGAATTGCTGGCGGTCGACGCGGTGAATGAGCCGCGCGCCTACATGGTCGGCAAGCGCCTGATTGATGCGGGAAAATCACCCTCACCTGAGCAGATTGCCGACACGGGGCTGGAACTGAAGACCCTTCTGAAAGCGTGAGGACCCCCCTTTGCGCATAATCGGCGGCACCTTTCGCGGTCGCCGTCTGGCTTCGTTGGGCAAGGGCGATGCGTCTGCCCACCTGCGCCCGACCTCGGACCGGGCGCGGGAAAGCCTGTTCAACATTATTGAAAGCAACCACGCCAACAGGTTGTATGACGCCCATGTGCTGGACGTGTTCGCGGGCACTGGCGCACTGGGTCTGGAGGCTTTGTCGCGCGGGGCGTCCCATGTCACATTTATCGATCAAGGCCGCGCTGCGCTGAAACTCCTGCGCGCCAACATCGCCACCTGCGGGGCAGAGGCGCAAACGCGTATCGTCGCGCGCGACGCCCGCAAACCGGGGCCGGCCAATATACCGGCCACGCTGGTTTTTCTTGACCCGCCTTACGGCAAAGCCCTGGGGGAAAAGGCGCTGGAGTCGCTGATCGACGCCAACTGGATCGCGCCCGGGGCGCTTGTCATCTGGGAGGACAATGCACCCGTGGCCGCGCCGCCGTCTTTCAAAGCTGTCGACGAACGCCGCTATGGCGATACAGTGATCAGGCTGTTCGAATTTCAACCGTAGGCCGCGAAACGGTCAGGGTTTCATCAAATCCGGCAAGTCGCCTGTGAGCCCGGCGGCCTCTCGCATCATGCCGCGACGCAGCCCGGGCAGGGCATTGATCACGCCCATGCCGATGCCGCGCGCCGCCCGCAAAAGTCCGTTTTCGTTGGAAAAAAGCCGATTTGTGCCGTCCGTCACCATGGCCAGCGCGGTGATGTCAAAGCGCCGCCATTGGGCGTAGCGTTCCAGCACGGCGTCGGTGCCGAAATCCTCACCCCGGCGGGCGGCTTCCTTCACGACCTGCACCAAAGCGGCGGCATCGCGCAGCCCGGCGTTGAGGCCTTGGCCTGCCAAGGGATGCACGCCATGGGCCGCGTCCCCCACCAAGGCCAGCCGAGGGGCCACCAGTTTCTGCGCAATGCTCAGGCCCAACGGGTAGGTGAACCGTTTGCCCTTGATCGAGATGTTGCCAAGGAAGTCACCAAAGCGCGGGCGCAGGACCTTGAGGAAGTCTTCGTTGGACAGCGCGGCAAACTTGGCGGCGGTGTCGTCGGTTTCGCTCCAGACAATGGAACTGCGGTTGCCGGGCAAGGGCAGAATGGCTAGCGGCCCCTGCGGCATGAAAAACTGATGCGCGACGCCGTTATGGGGGTGTTCATGTTCGACCGCGGCCACCAAAGCGGTTTGGCCATAGCCCCAGCCGGTGCGTTTGATCCCCGCGCGCGTGGCGGTGCCAGACCCGCGGCCGTCGCAGCCAACCAGCATGCGGCCAGTGAGCGTTTTGCCGGAGACGAGGTCCAACGACACGCTTGCCGGTGCCACAGATTGATTGACCACCTGATCCTCGATCACGGTGATCCGATCGTCCTCGGCCACCGCATCAAGCAGCGCGCGACGCAGGAAGCGATCTTCGCACATGTGACCCATCGGGCCTTCTTCCAGTTCGGCATGGTCGAAATGCAGGAAGAACGGCCCGGGGCCTTCGCCTGCGCGGCCTTGAGAGACTTTGATTTCCAGCATTGGCTGGGCCTTGTCTGTGATCCGGTCCCAGATGCCGATGCCTTTGAGCAAGCGCACCGAAGTCAGCGCCAGCGCATAGGACCGGCCATCAAATCCGGCATTGCGGCGCACGGGTTCGGGCACGGCATCGATCACGGTCACGCTGCGCCCGGTTTGCGCGAGGCCAAGGGCAAGCACCGATCCGTTGATCCCGCCGCCGACGATCAGAATATCGCTGTCACACTCCATGACCCTCCATATGGGCGCCTGCACGGGATTGTCCATGCGCTTTGCTGCCGCTACGGTCGCGCGACGATTTAGGCGAAGGAGAGCCCAAGATGACCGATTGGAGAGAGCAATCTGCCGCAGATTTGGGCCGTGCCATTGGTCGGGGTGAGGTGGATCCGGTTGCGTTGACGGAAAGTTTTCTTGAGGCCATCGACACGCACCCTTCGCGTGATGACATCTATTCGGCGGTGACCCCGGATCGCGCCATGGCGGAGGCGGAAGCGGCCAAAGCGCGGGCGGAGATGAAGCAACGTCTGGGCCCGCTTGATGGCGTGCCGATCAGTTGGAAAGACCTGTTTGACAGTGCGGGGACGGAGACGGCGGCGGGATCGCGTCTTTTGGAAGGTCGGATGCCCGAGACGGATGCGCGGGTTCTGGCAAATGCGACGAAGGCGGGGCTTGTCTGTCTGGGCAAGACACATATGAGCGAGTTGGCGTTTTCCGGCCTTGGCCTCAACCCCGTCACGGCGACGCCGCCCAACGTGAATGACGCGGCCCTCGTGCCGGGCGGGTCGTCTTCTGGGGCGGCGGCCAGTGTGGCCTTTGGCTTGTCGGCTTGCGGGATTGGCAGTGACACGGGCGGGTCGGTGCGCATTCCGTCGGCGTGGAACGATCTTGTGGGGCTGAAGACAACTCATGGCCGGGTATCAAATGACGGCGTTGTCCCGCTTTGTGCGCGGTTTGACACGGTGGGGCCGCTGTCGCGGTCGGTGGAGGATTGCGCGCTTGTTCTGGCCGCGATGGAAGGCGGGCAGGCGGCGGATCTGCGCGGCGCGTCGCTTAAGGGCAAGCGGTTGGGCGTGGTGCAGAACGTGGCCTTTGACGATATCCGGGAGGGGCCGCTCAAGGCGTTTGAGGATGCGGTGGAGCGCCTCGAAGATGCGGGCGCAGAGATCGTGCCCTTCGACGCACCCGAACTGATGGACGCGATGCCGCTGTCGGGGATCCTGTTTACGGCAGAGGCCTATGGGCAATGGTCAGAGGTGATTGAGGCCGCGCCGGAGAAGATGTTCCCGGCCATTCTGGAACGTTTCCGATCCGGTCGGGATTTTGCGGCCCATGATTTTGTTGCCGGGTGGCTCAAACTGGATCAGTTGCGCGCCGCGTGGCACGCCCGCACCAAAGGGTTCGACGCGGTGATCTGCCCCACTGCGCCGATCCTTCCACCGGACCGCGAGCGGCTGTTGACCGACAATGACTACTACATCACCGAGAACCTTCTGGCCTTGCGTAACACCCGCATTGGCAACCTCATGGGGCTGTGCGGCGTGAGCCTGCCCACGGGCACGCCCAGCTGCGGTGTCATGCTGCTTGGCGCGCCCTTTGAAGAAGAGCGGCTTTTGCGGGTGGCGCAGGCGGCAGAAGACGTGCTGTGATGGCCGTCGCCTAACCCTCTGCGAAAATGCCACAATTTCGCCCTGCGAGGCGGGTTTTTCTGGACGTGTCGGGGCAAACTGGGTACCCTTAGCGCAAATCGGGGCGGCAATGATCCCGAAGAGCGAGGCAGTTTCTGATGTTTCCCGAGCGGTTTTCGAACCTTCCGGAATATGCGTTTCCGCGTTTGCGGGCGCTTTTGGACGTGCATGCGCCGGGCGGCGACCCCATTGCCATGACAATCGGCGAGCCGCGGCATGATTTTCCGCCCTGGATCCGGGATATTCTGGCCGATACGGCGGGTGAATTTTCCAAATACCCCATAAACGAAGGCTCTCCGGAGTTGCGGGGGGCAATCGCGGATTGGGTTGGGCGTCGCTATGGCGTGGCTCTGGATGCGGATAAAAACGTGATGGCGCTGTGTGGCACGCGGGAAGGGCTTTACAACGCGATGATGGCGCTGTGCCCGGAAACGAAGCGTGGCAAGCGGCCCAAGGTTTTGATCCCGAACCCGTTCTATCAGGTCTACATGGTGGCCGCCCTTAGCGTGGCGGCGGAGCCAGTGTTTCTGGATGCCACCCGCGAGACCGGGTTCTTGCCGGATTTCGACGCGGTGTCGGAAGCCGTGCTGGATGAGACGGCGGTGGTTTACCTCTGTTCGCCGTCGAACCCGCAGGGGGCCGTGGCGTCGAAAGAGTATTGGGCGAACCTGATCGCGCTGGCAGAAAAGCACGATTTCAAGATTTTCGCCGATGAGTGCTATTCCGAGATTTATCGCGATGCCGAACCTGTTGGCGCGTTGACCGTGGCGCAGGAGGTGGGGGCGGACCCGGAGCGCGTTGTGTTGTTCAATTCGCTGTCCAAAAGATCGAACCTGCCGGGCCTGCGGTCGGGCCTTGTGGCCACCGGGCCCGAGAGCATCGCACGGATGAAGACATTGCGGAACTACGCGGGCAGTCCGTTGCCCATGCCATTGCAGCGCGTGGCCGAAAAGGTCTGGGCCGAAGAAACCCACGTGACCGAAAACCGCGCGCTCTATCAGGAAAAGTATGCGCTGGCCGATGACATTCTGGGCGGCGTGCAAGGCTATCAGGGGCCAGAGGCAGGGTTCTTCCTGTGGTTGCCTGTCGAGGATGGCGAGGCAGCGGCGGTGAAACTGTGGACCGAGACCGGCGTGCGGGTTCTGCCCGGCGCGTATCTGGGTCGTGACGGTGATGGCGAGAATCCCGGCAAGAGATACATCCGGGCCGCGTTGGTGGCCCCAAAAGATCAAACAGCGGAGGGGCTGACGGCCCTTCGCGACTGTTTGTACGCATAAAAAGGACGAGGCGAGACATGGCATATCAGACACGCGGACGCGATCCCCTGCTGGACAGTTCAATGGCGCAAGCGATTGAAAAACGGGGCAAAGAGCTGTTTGGCCTTGTCCTGTTGTGTCTGGCGGCGATTGCGGGTGCGATGGCCTTTTCCTATCATCCCGACGACCCGAGCTGGATGTCGGCGACGGATGCGCCGGTGAACAACCTGATGGGTCAGGTGGGGGCATCGGTTGCCGCCACGGTGTTTATGGTCATTGGCTGGGCGGCGGCCGGTTTTGCCGTGCTTCTGGCCGTTTGGGGCCTGCGATTCACGTTCCATGACGGCACGGACCGCGCGCTGAGCCGGTTGATTTTTGCGCCTATATGGCTGGCGATCCTGTCGCTTTATGCCTCTTCCATGACGCCCGGCCCGGAGTGGGCGGCAGCGCATAGTTATGGGCTTGGCGGGCTGTTTGGTGATACGGTTTTGGCCGCGATGATCGGGGTTTTGCCCTTTGGGTCCGCCTTTGGCCTGAAACTGCTGTCTTTTGTGCTGGGCTTTGCCGCTTTGGCGGTGGGGCTCTTTGTCTTTGGCGCGACGCGGGAAGATGTGCGGCGCGCCTTGAGGTTCAGCCTTGTGGGCGTGATCATGACCTATGCGGGCATTCGTGCGGCCCTTGGGCTTGGCGCAAAGGGTGCCATTTCGGCGTCCATGGGCCTGTCATCGGGGATTTCGGCGGGTGTTCAAGGTCAAATGCGCAAGCGCGCCGAACGCCGTGAAGCCGCCGCATTGGAGCAGGACCACCACGCCGGGACCGTTGTGGAAGAGCCGCCGCTGCAACGTCGTGTTGCGCGTGTTGTTGTCGATGAACCCGCTGAAACGGGCGTGATGCCGCAGCCCTTCGTCAAGGAAAAGACAGGGCTTCTGGCGCGGATGCCGTCGCTTATTCGCCGCCCGGATCCGGAGCCTGAGGCGGAACTGGTCACGCAGGAATTTACGGGCGATGTGCCTGAGGCGTCTTCGCCTGACAGTGTGCGCGACAAGATCGCTGCCGCCATCCGCAACCGTAGCCCGCGGATGGAGCCAGAGGTCGCGCCAATCCCGGAAGACAAGCCGCTGACCAAAGGCCGTGGTCGTGGCCCTGATCCGCTGGTGTTGAACACCGGGACGCATTTGCCGCCGGAGCCGCCGCTGACGGCGGGTCAGATGCATATTCCCGCGGCCCCTGCCTGGGACGAGGATGCGCCGCTTGTGGATGATATGCCCGACGACATTCCTGAAATGGTGCCTGAAATGCCTGCGGCCTATGCCGATGCGCCCATCCCCGTGGCAGAGCCACGCAAGGTGGTGCAGCACACGGCGCGCAAAGCGCCTGCGCCCTCCGCCCAAGCAAGGGCCGAGGCGCAACCCGCGCTGCAATTCGAAGAACGCCCCCGCCCGGCGTTTGAATTGCCGGAGCTGTCCTTGTTGACCAACCCGGTCACGATCCAGCGTCATCACCTGAGCGACGACGCCTTGGAGGAAAACGCACGGATGCTGGAAAACGTGCTGGATGACTACGGCGTCAAAGGCGAGATCGTGTCGGTTCGCCCTGGCCCCGTGGTCACGATGTATGAGTTGGAGCCTGCGCCCGGTCTCAAAGCGAGCCGCGTGATCGGTCTGGCCGATGATATCGCCCGGTCCATGAGCGCGCTATCGGCGCGTGTGTCCACCGTGCCCGGCCGGTCCGTGATCGGGATTGAATTGCCCAATGACAACCGAGAGATGGTGGTGCTGCGCGAATTGCTGTCCGCCCGGGATTTCGGGGATACCAACATGCGCCTGCCGCTGGCATTGGGCAAGGATATTGGCGGCGATCCCGTGGTGTCGAACCTCGCCAAGATGCCCCACCTGCTGATCGCGGGGACCACCGGGTCGGGCAAATCCGTGGCGATCAACACGATGATCCTGAGCCTGCTGTACAAGCTGACGCCTGAGGATTGCCGGTTGATTATGATCGATCCCAAAATGCTGGAACTCAGCGTTTATGACGGAATTCCGCATCTTCTCAGCCCCGTGGTGACTGACCCCAAGAAGGCTGTTGTGGCGCTCAAATGGGTCGTGGCGGAGATGGAAGAACGCTATCGCAAGATGTCCAAGATGGGCGTGCGCAACATTGACGGGTTCAATAGCCGGGTGGAAGATGCCCTGTCGAAAGGCGAGATGTTCTCTCGTACTGTGCAGACGGGCTTTGACGATGAAACCGGCGAGCCAGTGTTCGAGACGGATGAATTTGCGCCTGAAAAGATGCCCTATATCGTGGTCATCGTCGATGAGATGGCCGACCTGATGATGGTCGCGGGCAAGGAGATCGAAGCCTGCATTCAGCGTCTGGCGCAGATGGCGCGGGCGAGCGGCATTCACCTGATCATGGCCACGCAGCGCCCGTCGGTGGATGTAATCACCGGCACGATCAAGGCCAACTTCCCCACGCGGATTTCGTTCCAGGTGACCAGTAAGGTCGACAGCCGGACGATCGTGGGCGAGATGGGGGCCGAGCAGCTGCTGGCTATGGGCGTTATGCTCTACATGGCAGGCGGCGGCAAGATAACGCGCTGCCATGGGCCGTTCGTATCGGACGAGGAAGTGGAAGAGGTGGTGAACCACCTGAAGGCCTATGGCCCGCCCGAATACGTGAACGGCGTGCAGGACGGCCCCGAAGAGGACAAGGTCAGCAATATCGACGCGGTTCTTGGTCTGGGTGGCAACACCGATGGCGAGGATGCGCTCTATGACCAAGCCGTGCAGATCGCGATCACGGATCGGAAATGTTCGACCTCCTACATTCAGCGCAAGCTGGCCATTGGCTATAACAAGGCCGCGCGTCTGGTGGAGCAGATGGAGGATGAGGGCGTGGTGAGCGCGGCCAACCACGTGGGCAAGCGCGAGATTTTGGTGCCGGAACAATAGGGCATTTTTCCGCGCACGGATGCGTGAAGATGGGTGCAATCCCGGGCTCAAGTGACTAGGTCGATATCATGAAACAAGTATCGCGCCTTATCGGCACCGCCCTAACCACTGCTGTGCTTGCCCTGCCGGCCGCGGCAGACAAACTGTCGTTGTCAGAGATTTCACAGTATCTGAACGGGTTTTCCTCCGCCTCCGGGCAGTTCACGCAGATCAATGATGATGGCACGATCAGCACCGGCAATATCTTTCTGAAACGTCCGGGCAAGGTGCGGTTTGAATATAACCCGCCTGAGGATATGCTGGTCGTGGCAGATGGGTCACGCGTGGGCGTGGTGGATGGCAAGTCCAATACCGGGCCGGAGGCTTATCCGCTGGGCCGGACGCCGCTGAAGATCATTCTGGCACGCAACGTGGATTTTTCGCGCGAACGCATGGTGACCGGCCATGCCAGTGACGGAACCTCCACCACCGTGCAGGCGCAGGATCCGGATAATCCGGAATACGGCAGCATTGAACTGGTGTTCACGGACGATCCGGTGGAACTGCGTCAGTGGGTGATCAATGACGGATCGGGCGCGCGCACGACTGTGGTGCTGGGCAATCTGGAAACGGGTGTGCGGCTGGACGATGAGAATTTCGTTATCCCTGGCCTGGAAGGCCGTGAGGTCGACCGCTGAAGCGAGGTGCGCCCGCCACAAGGCGACGGGCGCGTGCTTATTTCAAAGTCTGCGACAACTTCTGAGTTGCGCGGCATAGGTGTCGGCCCGCGCGGCTGTCTTGTCCGCCACGCCCATCAGCCAAGGCTTGCTCTGATAAGACCCGCGCTTATACCCGTTGCGGCCTTCGTGATAGGCAAGATACTGGTTGCGCGTATCATGCATGGGAATGCCCAACTGCTCGTTGGTCTCTGCCATGTACCAGCCGATGAAATCCGTGGCGTCGCGAATGTCATCGCGCCGCGCGCCACGCCTGCGGGTGTCTTCCTTGTATTCTTCCCACGTGCCATCGAGCGCCTGAGAATACCCATAGGCCGACGAAATGCGCCCCATCGGGATCACACCCAAGGTCCAGCGAAACGGCGTTCGCGCATCGCTGACGAATTTGCTTTCCTGATAGATGGTGGCCATCTGAACGGGAATCGGTACGCCCCATTTACGCTCTGCCTGGCGCATGGCGCGGTTATAATGCGGCTTTTGATCCAAGATTGTGCACGCGTTATCCAGTGATTTGGACGGAAGATCCCCGCTGCGCCCACCGCAAGACGCAACCAATAACACCAGAATCATAGCGCGAAGAGTTCTGCTCATCTGCCTCTCGCTTTTGTTTTTTCTTTTATTTTAACCGATTTGAATTGGTTAGGAAATCACAAATCTGAGGGGGACGTTTGTCGAGCCGGCGTTCACAGACTGTTTCCGCAAAAATCCCGCGCGCGCGTTGGACAAACCCGACTTGATCGCAGTAAAGTCGCACGGTAGGTGGTACGGCTATGTATTCGACACGGGCGAAATATCATTTGGGTCAGGTGGTCAAACACCGGAAGCATCCCTTCCGGGGTGTTATTTTTGACGTCGACCCCGAATTTTCCAACACGGAAGAGTGGTACGAGTCGCTGCCAGAGGAAAGCCGCCCGTCGAAAGAGCAGCCGTTTTACCATCTGCTGGCCGAGAATGATCAGAGCTATTACGTGGCCTATGTCAGCGAACAGAACCTGATCGCGGATTATTCAGGCGAGCCTGTGGGACATCCTGATATTCCCGACCTTTTTGGCCCGTTTGAGGACGGCCATTATCCGCTGCATTTCCAGTTAAACTAACTCAGTATCCCAAAGCACAGCCGTCTTTGCGGGGATCACTTGCGCCTTCGAGTAGCCCATCTTCCCGGATCATGATCGACTGCGCGCCGCCCAAGGGGCGTTCCCTCATGACCACGTTGTGGCCCATGGCCGCGAGTTCTGTGCAGACCGCGTCGGAATAGCCTTTTTCCATCTGCAATTCGCCCTTTTCGGCAAAGCAGCGGGGGGCGTCGATGGCGGCCTGTGGATGCATGCCGAAATCTTCCATATTGGTGACGAACCGCGCGTGCCCGGTGGATTGATACTGCCCGCCCATCACGCCGAATGCATTCATCACGCGGCCCTGCTGGCGCAGGATGCCCGGGACGATCGTGTGCATGGGGCGCTTGCCGGGGCCGATCTCATTGGGGTGGCCGGGTGTCAGGTTGAACGCGGCCCCGCGGTTGTGCAGCAGGATGCCGAATTTTTCCGACGCGATGCCGGACCCGAAGCCGTGGAAGATGGAATAGATCATCGACACGGCCATGCGGTCACGATCCACGGTGATGATGTTGATGGTGTCCTTGTGGAAGGCTTCCGTCAGCGGGGCGGGATCGCTCATGACTTTCCTGGGATCGATCAGGGCAACCAGCCTGTCGGCCGTGTCCTGGGACAGCATGAACTCCACCCGCGCCGTGTGGTCGGGATCTGCGATGATGCGGTTGCGGGCGTCGTAGGCGAGTTTGGTCACTTCTGCCTCGATATGCGCGCGCATCGCCCCCATCGGGTCCATCCCGGCCAAATCATAGTGCTTCAGCATATTCAGCATCAGGATTGCCGTCGCGCCCTGACCATTCGGTGGATGTTCCAGCAGTTCGACGCCCTTGTAGGTGCCAGAAACGGGGTCGGTCGGTGTGCCCGCGGTCGCGGCAAAATCGTCCGCGTCATGGACCCCGCCGATGCCGTTCAACGTGGCGAGCAGATCGTCGGCCACCTCGCCCGAATAGAACGCATCGCGCCCGTCTTTGGCCACGCGGCGCAATACCTCCGCCTGACCGGGTGCGCGGAACACATCGCCCACGCCCAGCGGCGCGCCGTTGTTGGAGAAATGCGTTACCCCATGCCCGCTGAGGCATTGGCTGTCGCCGGGCCAGTCATGGGCCACGCGCGGGGCCACCGGGATGCCTTCTTCGGCATAGCGGATTGCGGGGGCGAGCAAAGCGTCGATGCCCAGCTTGCCGTAGGCTTCGCTCAACCGGCAAAACCCGTCGATTGCACCGGGCACCGTCACAGCCTCTGGCCCGTTTGCAGGCACCACGTCATGGCCGGCCTCGCGGATTGCATCGGCGCTGATCGCGCGAGGCGCGCGGCCCGATCCGTTGAAGCCCTTGACCTCATTGCTGCCGCCCGTGTTGAACAGCGCAAAGCAATCCCCGCCGATCCCGGTCATTTGTGGTTCACACAGCCCGAGGATGACAGCACCTGCAATGGCGGCGTCCATCGCGTTTCCGCCCCGTTCCATCATATCGACGGCAACCTTCGCGGCCAGAGGGTGGGAGGTGGCGCACATGCCGTTGGCGGCCAATACCTGGGATCGGCCGGGGAGGTGAAAATTACGCATGTCTGAGGGCTTTCGATCGTTTGTCTTGCACGGCAAACTAGCATGCGGTGCGTGAATGACCACAGCGCGACGACCGATAAAGGGACGATATGCGTCACCATCGCGTGCGTGTGTTGTGCGTCGATCTGGGGGGTATGAACCTCGGCGCCGCGTACTGGGTGGGGGCTGTTAAACGCGACGCCGAGGGAAGCTATATGCAGCTACAGGTTCGAAGATGACCTCGCATTCAGGCGTAACTTCGAAAGGAATAAGGCAAGAATGTGAATTTTCGCCCGGTCTTCCTTTCAAAGACCCGCGTAGAACCGCGCAGATCCGGGCGGCCAAGCGATCATCCAATGCCCGACCGCGACAAGGCAAAGGTCAAGCGCGTGCGATTTCCCAGATCAAGCCGCTGATAGGTCAATGCGTCCACTTGAGATCGGATGATGAACCAACCGAACCCGCCTTCAGGCAGATCGGTAATGTCAACGTCCATGTCGGGCAACGCTCCTTCGGGCATTTCACCACCGGGCATTGGCACGCCCTGATCCGTGACTTCCACGGTCATGGTGTCGTCCTGCCTGTCGATGGTGCAGTGCACCTCCCCCATACCCATGTCCTGATAGGCATGTTCGGCAATATTGTTGAAAAGTTCCGCCAAGACACTTTCGACACGACTTACAAAGTCGCTGTGCACGGCCTCCCGCTCCAACGCGTGCCTGATCTCACGGAGCGTTTTGCGCGTGGACAGATTGTCAGATTGGAACCGCGCCCTGAAAAGACGCGATGCCATGCAATCTGCCGGCGCCGCCCGTGGCCCAAGGGATGAGGCAGGCATGGTCACTGGGGCTGGCCTGCTTGCGCGCCGGTTGCTGCCTCGATGTTTTCGTAAATCCTGAAGACCGTGTCCATCCGCGTCAGGCGAAACACCTTGTCAACGTCCGGGTTGAGCGCGGCCAGATCCATTTTCCGGCCTTGGCCCAGATGCTTCATCGAGGACACGATGGCCCCAAGGCCGCTTGAATCCACGAACCGCACATTGCCAAGGTCCAGCACGACGCGGTCGGGCCCTTCAACCGTGGCCGCGCGCACGGCGTCCTTGAATTGAATGGCGCTTGCGGCGTCAATGCGATCGGCCAAGGGTGTCAGCACCCGTGCCTTGCCCGTTTCTTTGCTGTCGAGTTCCATTTGCTGTTCACCCTTCCTATTATTTCGCGCAGGTTAGGGTGAATTCCTTACGATTCAGTTTGCAGCGGGCGGCGGCCTGAAGGGAGATGACACATGAAGAACGTTGTAATCGCGGGGGCTGCGCGCACGCCGATGGGCGGATTTCAGGGCGATTTTGACGGGGTAGAGGCGTCGCTTCTGGGGGGCGCGGCGATCAAGGCGGCGCTGGAAAATGCCGGGATGGACACCGTGGATGAGGTGCTGATGGGATGTGTCCTGCCCGCAGGTCAGGGTCAGGCGCCCGCGCGACAGGCGGGGTTTCACGCGGGGCTTTCCGAGGATGTCCCTGCCACGACGCTCAACAAGATGTGCGGATCGGGCATGAAGGCCGCGATGATTGCCTTTGACCAGATCGCGCTGGGCCAGACGGATGCGATGATCGCCGGCGGGATGGAGAGCATGTCAAACGCGCCCTACATGCTGCCGAAAATGCGCGGTGGTGCCCGGATCGGGCATGCGGAGGTGAAAGACCACATGTTCCTTGACGGGCTGGAAGATGCCTATGACAAGGGCCGCCTTATGGGGACCTTCGCCGAAGATTGCGCCGAGACGTATCAATTCACGCGCGAGGCGCAGGATGACTATGCGATTGCCTCGCTCGAAGGGGCGCTTGCGGCACAGAAATCCGGGGCCTTTGACGGCGAGATTGCGCCCGTCACCTTCCAGACCCGCAAAGGCGAGGTGACGATTGCGGAAGATGAACAACCCGGCAAGGCGCGGCCCGAAAAGATCCCGCATCTGAAGCCTGCGTTTCGCAAGGATGGCACGGTTACACCTGCCAATTCCTCGTCGATCTCGGATGGTGCTGCCGCGCTTGTGCTGACATCAGAAGAGGCGGCCATGGCTCAGGGTCTCACCCCGCGCGCGCGCGTTCTGGGGCACGCCAGCCACGCTCAGGCCCCCGGCTGGTTCACCACCGCACCGGTGCCGGCGGCACAGAAACTTTTGGATCGCATCGGCTGGTCCAAGGAGGACGTTGATCTTTGGGAAGTGAACGAGGCCTTCGCCGTTGTCCCCATGGCTTTCATGCACGAAATGGGCTTGCCGCGCGAGAAGGTGAACGTCAATGGCGGCGCATGTGCACTGGGTCACCCCATCGGGGCCAGTGGCGCGCGTATCATGGTGACATTGCTCAATGCGCTGGAAAAGCGCGGCCTGAAACGTGGTGTCGCGGCCATCTGCATCGGCGGCGGTGAAGGTACGGCCATTGCCATCGAGCGCCTCTGACCCTTCTTTTTGCCATAAAAATCCAGGGGATATGGGGGCTGGCCCCATGAGGCTGAGATGAAAATCGATTACCCAGACATTTCCAAGACGGTCGCTGCGCTGACAAACGGTGAAACGGATGAGGTCGCCCTGATGGCCACCGTCGTGTGCGAATTGCACCATGCGGATGACCGTTTCGACTGGACAGGGTTTTACCGGGTGACAGAGCCGGGGATGCTCAAGATCGGCCCCTATCAAGGCGGGCATGGCTGTTTGCAGATCCCCTTTGAACGCGGGGTTTGTGGGGCTGCGGCGCGATTGGGCGAGGTACAGCTGGTCGATGATGTGGACGCGTTCCCAGGCCATATTGCCTGTGCCACGTCGACCCGGTCTGAGATCGTGTTGCCCGTGTGGAACAGTCAGGGGGACCTGATCGCTGTTCTGGATATCGACAGTGATCAACCTGCGGCGTTCGAGACAGATGATGCCGAGGGTCTTGCCGCGATCCTGCGCCAGGTTTTCAGCAGGGCGGAGGACACCTAGCGCAGGCTTTGCGTGTTTCCGGCCCATAAGACGCCATGTCTCACGCAACGAAGTGCTGCATCGCGGCGTGAAAAAATGATTGAAAATTTCACACGACTCATTCACCGTGAAAAAGGAACGGTTTTTTTCATGGGACATGCCCGCCTTGGATCTGACAACCCTTTCTCCGGTGCGCACCTTGGGTGCCGACCTGCGCGCGTTGCGCAAGGCCCGGGGGCACACGTTGACGGATCTGTCAGAGGCGCTGGGACGATCCGTTGGGTGGTTGAGCCAGGTTGAGCGGGACCTTTCTGATCCTTCCATATCTGACCTGCGCCAGATCGCCGAAGTACTCGGCGTGCCCATGTCGCTGCTGTTCGGTCATGACAGCGCGCCCGTGGAAGAACAGGGCTATGTGGTTCGCGTGGGCGCGCGGCGGCCGATGGGATCGGGCGAGGAAGGCCTGATCGAGGAACTGCTGTCACCCGACCTGACGGACGATTTCGAAGTGATCCATTCCACCTTCCAGCCACGCTCCGCCATGCAGCGTGCGGCCAACCGGCCCACCCAGGAGGTGGGTTACATCATTTCCGGCAAGCTCGACCTGACCATTGGCGGGCGTTCCTTCACCGTGGGTCCGGGTGACAGTTTCCGTTGCCGGGGTGAGGAGTACCAGTGGTCCAACCCCTATGACGTACCGGTCGTCGCGATCTGGGTGATCGCGCCGCCGGTCTATTGAGGCGGCCATGAGTTTCGAGGCATGGACCATATTCGCGCTGTTCTGGGTGGTGTTCGTCACCACGCCGGGGCCCAACGCTGCCAATTGCATCACCAATGGCATGACGATCGGGTTTCGACGGTCCTTGCCGGGCGTGGCTGCGATCCTCACGCAGGCGCTTTTGTTCCTGACCCTGTCGGCGGCGGGCATCACCGCTTTGATTGCGGCATCGCCGGTCGCGTTCCAGATCCTGAAATTCGCGGGCGCCGCCTTCCTGATTTATCTGGGTATCCGGGGCTGGGTGATGGCCAAGCAGCAGGTCAGAGCGCAAGAACAGCGCAGGGATACCTCTGCCGGGGCCGTCTATTGGCGGGCCTTTCTGATCGCCACGATCAACCCCAAAAGCATCGCCGGCTATCTCGCTGCGTTCAGTCAGTTCGTGCAACCCGATGTTGCCATCGCCACGCAGATGTGGGTGATCGTGCCCACGGCGCTAACCCTGACGGCGTTCAGCTATCTCACGTACACCGCGCTTGGCGCAGGGCTGGGTCGCATGGCGCTGGGGATGATTTTCAACACGTGGCTGCGGCGCGCCCTGGCGGCGTGTTTCGTGGCCTACGGTGTCGCGCTTGGCAGCACATCCATTCCGGGGAGGGCCTGAACACATGTCCTCCACACACCCAACATCGCAAAATTCTCATCTGACAGGAGACACTCCACATGGCTGATTTCCCTACTAAAGCACGCGTCGTCATCATCGGTGGGGGCGCGGTTGGCGCCTCGAGCCTTTATCACCTTGCCAAGGCCGGCTGGACCGATTGCGTTCTGCTGGAAAAGAACGAACTGACCGCCGGGTCCACGTGGCACGCGGCGGGCAACTGCCCGACCTTTTCGACCAGCTGGTCTATCATGAACATGCAGCGCTATTCGACCGAGCTTTATGCCCGCCTGGGCGAAGAGGTCGATTACCCCATGAACTATCACCAGACAGGGTCGATCCGCATCGCGCATTCCAAGGAACGCATGCAGGAATTTGAGCGCGCCTGTTCGATGGGACGCTATCAGGGCATCGACATGAAGATCATGACGCCCGAAGAAGCGAAGGAGAAATACCCCTTCCTTGAAACCCATGACATGGTGGGCGCGCTGTGGGATCCCACCGATGGCGATATTGACCCCGCGCAGCTGACGCAGGCCTATGCCAAGGGCGCGCGCGCCATGGGGGCGCAAATCATCCGGTTCTGCCCAGCCACCGGTGTGAC
>CAYMEC010000018.1:0-11839 GCA_964389425.1 uncultured Roseovarius sp. | reverse complement strand
GCCTGTGTCTTTACCTTCGGGATTGCGCAGTCGGGCGGCGCGGGCAAGGTGCTTGCCGAATGGATCACGGAAGGCATGACCGAGTGGGATATGTGGAGCGTCGATCCCCGCCGCTACACCGATTACACGGATCAGGATTACTGCAACCAGAAGGGGATGGAGGTTTACGGCAATGAATATGCCATGCATTTCCCCTATCACGAATGGCCCGCAGGACGGGACAAGAAGCTGAGCCCCAATGACGCCAAGATCCGTGAGTTGGGCGGTGTGATGGGTGCTTACAATGGCTGGGAACGGGCCAATTGGTTCGCCAAGCCGGGCGATGACACATCGGAGGAAAGCACGCACACATGGCTGCGCGCCGGCCCGTGGGAGCCGCGCATTCGCGAAGAATGTGAGGCCGTGCGAGATGCCTGCGGTGTGCTGGACCTGCCGGGCTTTTCCCGCTTCTGGATCCAGGGTGAAGGCGCGGATGAATGGTTGCGCGGGTTCGTGACGGGTGGTCTGCCGAAGATCGGGCGGATCAACCTGGTCTACGTGGCCGACAAGCGGGGGCGGATCGTGACGGAGTTTTCCTGCATCCGGCTGGATGAGGACAGTTTTGTGCTGATCACCGCCGCGTCCGCGCAATGGCATGATGGGGAGCTGATCCGCAACAACGTGCCCGATGGGATCACGGTAAAAGAGACCACCAATGACCGCACGGCGCTTTTGGTGGCGGGACCCACATCGCGTGACGTTCTGGCACCGCTGACGGATGCCGATCTGACCACTGGGTGGCTGACGCATCAGCACTGTAAGGTGGCCGGCCGCGATGCCTTCCTGATCCGGGTGAGCTTCACCGGTGAACTGGGGTGGGAGGTGCACGCCGCCAACGAGGATATGCCGACCATCTATGAGGCGATCCTTGGGGCAGGCGCGAAACCTTTCGGCATGTACGCGCTGAATTCCTTGCGGATCGAGAAAGGCTACCGTGCATGGAAGGGCGATCTTTCGACCGATTATTCCATGCTCGAGGCTGGCCTGGAGCGGTTCGTCAAATTTGACAAGCCGCAGGAGTTCACCGGCAAGGCCGCATTGCAGAACGAAAAACAGCAAGGACGCAAGAAAGCCTTTGTGACGCTCAAGATCGACGCGGGTGAGGCGGATGCGCCTTACATGTCGACGATCTGGCACAATGGCGAAGTGGTGGGCGAGACCACGTCGGGCGCATGGGGATACCGCGTGAATGCCTCCGTCGCGCTTGGTGTCGTGCGGACGGATCTGTGTGCGGAAGGCCAGGAGCTGGAGGTCGAAATCTACGGCGAGAAGTGCAAGGCGACGGTGCAGTCGGATGCCCCCTTGTGGGATCCGGCCAACGACCGTCTCCGGGCATGAGCGTAGAGACCTATCTGCTCTACCTCGGTGTCCTGGCGGCGTTCTTCGTGACGCCGCCGGATACAAGCCAGTTGCTGATCATATCGAATTCCCTGCGGCACGGGTTGCGGCGGTCTCTGGCGACAGTGGCGGGGGATTTGTCTGCCAATACCATCCAGATGACGCTGGCGGCCTTTGGTCTGACCGCGATCGTGGCGACCTCCGCCAATGCGCTTTGGGTGGTGAAGTGGTTGGGGGTGGCCTATCTGGCGTGGATCGGGATCAGGCTGATCTTTGGTCGAACCGACGCGGCGGCCCCCGATCCGGCAGGTGGACGGTTGTTCCAGCAAGGGTTTTTCACTTCTATGGCAAACCCTTATGCGGTGGTCTTTTTCGGCGCGCTGTTCCCGCAGTTCATCGACCCGAGCGCGCCCATCTGGCCGCAATTGTTGATCCTTGGCGCGACCTATCTGGTCGTGGACGGGGTGATCCTGGTGCTTTGGGGCTGGGCCGCGCGGCGCACGATTGGGCGGTTGAAGGCGCTGACCGGTCAATGGATCAACCGGATATCAGGGGCCTTGATGCTTGGGGCGGCGGTGCTTCTCGGGGCCAAGGATATTGACCAGACCGCGCGTTGAAAGGGAGTTGAAAGGATGTTGACCCGTGTCTGTGCCTGAAACCATGTCGGGTGTTTACCTGATGCGCCATGGTGGGCCGGAGGCGCTCGAATGGAGCAGGGACATCCCGGTGCCGCGACCCGGGCCGGGGCAAGTGCTGGTCCGCGTGCTAGCGGCGGGCGTCAACAATACGGATATCAACACGCGGATCGGGTGGTATGCCTCCGAAGTGACCTCCGGGACGGAAGATAGTGACGCGGTGGATGAGGATGCTGCGGGTGGTTGGGGTGGTGCGCTTGCTTTTCCCCGCATTCAGGGGGGTGATCTTTGCGGGGAGGTTGTGGACTTGGGGCAGGGCGTGAGTGATTTGGCCCTAGGCGCGCGCGTGACATGCCCCATCAATCAACCCCGCCCGACCGAGGAGAACCCGGTGAGGTTTGAGGCGTTGGGATCAGAATATGACGGGGCCTTTGCGCAGTATTGCGTGGTGAATGCTGCGGATCTGTATGATGTCACGGCCTCGCCGCTGTCGAATGTTGAGATTGCCGCAATTCCCACGGCCTTTGGCACGGCGGCCGGATTGCTCAGTCGTGCGGGCGTGGGGCAAGGGCAGCGCGTTCTGGTGACAGGGGCGTCAGGCGGTGTGGGCCTTGCCGCGGTGCAGCTTGCCACAAAGATGGGGACGCAGGTGACAGGTATCTCTTCTGCGCCCAAGGCGGAGATGGTGCGCGGGGCAGGTGCCGCGGAGGTACTGGACCGGGGTGCGGCCCTGCCGGACGATCAGTTTCATGCGGTGATTGACGTGGTGGGCGGAGATATCTGGCCCGCCTTGATCGACGCGTTGAAACCCGGCGGGCATTATGCCGTGGCTGGTGCCATTGGGGGCCCCATCGTGGAGGCCGATCTGCGCCGCATTTACTTGCGCGATATCACGATCCATGGATGCACATACCAGCCGCCCGAGGTGTTTGCGGCCTTGATCGACATGGTGAATGCGGGCGATGTGCGTCCGCTGGTGTCCGGCACCTATCCCATGCGGGACATTGCCCGCGCACAGGAGGATTTCCAATCCAAACGCTTTGCAGGCAAGCTGGTGCTGTTGCCACCGGGAGAGGAGGCCTGACATGGTGCTTGATGATTTTGCAAAGACCCTGATCGGGCGATTTCCGCTGGGTTTTGTGGCCACGGTCACGCCGGATGGCCGCCCGCATCTGTCGCCCAAGGGCACCTTTCTGATACTGGATGACAGGACTATTGCCTTCGGCGAAATCCGTTCGCCGGACACGATGGCAAACCTTGCATCCCAGCCCGTGGCGGAGGTGAATTTCGTGGATCAATGGCTGCGCAAGGGCGTGCGCGTTCGCGGGGATGTTCGGGTGGTGGAGACAGGCGGCGAGTTCGAGACGCTTTTGCAAAAGTGGCGCGATGTCTGGGGTGATCTGGCGGACCGGATCAACGCGCTGGTTCTGATCCGCGCGGACGAGGTCAAGGAGATCACCACGCCGCCTTATGATGACGGTGTGACCGAGGAAGAAATGATCGCGCTTTACAAAGAGAAATTTGCCGCGATTTACGGCTAGGCAAGGCCGCCTCGTCAGCCCTTCGGGCAGGCTCGGCGGGGTTCTGGTGGCCGCGCTTCGCGCGGGGCTTCGGGGGCGCGCCTTCGGCGCGTGTATGGCATTTCGTTGAATTAGCGTATTGGCGGGCCGCGCACTCTCCGCTACATGCCTTTGACTTGGGGAATGAACAGGGATCATGCCATGGCGGAGATGACGCTTCTTGATGGCTCAATCGGGCAGGAATTGGTGAAACGGTCGGGCGACACGCCGACGGGGCTTTGGTCCACGCAGGTGATGATCGATCACCCTGAATTGGTGCGCGACGTGCATGCATCGTATTTCGATGCGGGCGCGACGGTGGCCACTGCCAACACTTATGCTGTGCTGCGCGACCGGTTACGGCGCGTGGGGATCGAGGCGCATTTCGAGACATTGCTGAGCACCGCGATGACCACCGCGCGCGCGGCGCGCGATGCGGCGGGCGGCGGGCAGGTTGCGGCCTCGATTGGGCCGCTCAACGCCTCTTACCGTCCGGACATTTTCCCGCCGCCGGACGAGGCGCGCAAGATCTATGCGGAGATCGTGGATCACGTGAAGGACAGCGCCGACATCCTGCTGATCGAAACGGTCACATCCGTGGACCATGCCGAGGGAGCGCTGCGGGCGACGGATGATGCGGACAAACCGGTCTGGCTTGCCATGAGCACCGATGATTTTGACGGGACGGTCTTTCGATCCGGCGAAAAGCTGGCGGATGTGGCCGACGCCGTGGCCAACCACCGGGTCGATGCGGTTTTGCTGAATTGTTCGCGCCCAGAAGTGGTGGGCGATGGGTTGGAGGTTATCAAGACCTTTGGCAAGCCGTTCGGGGCCTACGCCAACGGCTTCACCAAAATCTCTGACGGGTTCAAACAGGAGTTTCCCACGGTTGATACGCTGACCGAGCGGACCGATCTGGGGCCAGGGTCATACGCAGATTTCGCGATGGGCTGGGTTGCGCAGGGGGCCACCATCGTGGGTGGCTGTTGTGAAGTGGGCCCGGATCACATCGCAGAACTTGCAAGACAATTGCGGGATGCGGGGCATATAATCGTCTGATCATGACGAAGACACCGCTACAGATCGATCAGGACCACCGTTTGGTGCAATTTGATGTCGTGGTGTCGCCGGGGTTTGTCCTCACCGAACTCGCGGCCGTGGTGGATGCGCTGCGCATTGCCAACCGGGTCACGGCGCGGCCCCTTTTCGAATGGACCTATCGGTCGCGCGAGGCAGGACCGGTGGAGTGCAGCAGCAGGGCCGGCGTGGACACGCTGGGGTTTGAGGATCGGCCCGAGGCGGATTACCTGTTCGTCATCGGCAATTCCGATCAGGACACGCCGGGTTTGTCGATGGGGCCGATCATTGACCGCTACACCCATCGCGGCGCGCATGTCTATTTGCTGGCCGAAGCAGCCAGCCGCTATATCCGCGAAAAGGGTCCGGACGCACAGGGGCTGACGACCCATTGGGAAAATTCCGCCATTTTCCGCGAGAGGATGGAGACGTTTGATGCCGACAATGCGCTGGCCAGCCGGGATGGCCGGGTGGTGACCTGTGCGGGGATGGGTTCCACGTTGGACGTTGTGTTGTCAGTGATGGGGCAGCACATGCCCTCGGCGGAGTTGATGACGGTGGCCAATATCTTTCTGCATGACAAGATCCGGGATTTTGGCACGCGGCAACCCTTTGGGGGTACTGGTGGCACGGCGACGGGGGATGCAGAACTGAACCGCGCGATCGAGATCATGCAGGACAATATCGAAGACCCGGTGCCCATTGCCGAACTGGTGGGCATGGTCGGAATATCGTCACGGTCGCTGGAGCGGAAGTTCCGCAGCTATCTGGGGACGACGCCCAATACCTATTACCGCCAGCTGCGTCTGGCGCAGGCCAACAACCTGCTTCTGAATACAACGCTGAGTGTACGTGAGGTCGGGCTTGCCTGTGGCTTCTCGGAAGGGTTTTCTGTGCTTTACAAGAAATTCTTCGGGATTACGCCGCTGGAGATGCGGCACAGGCGCAAAGCAGGGATCTGACATGGCTGACGCAGATGCGATCGTGGTGGGCGGCGGGCTGGCAGGGCTTGCGGCGGCGGCAGAGATGGGCGACCGGGGGAAATCCGTCATCGTGGCGGATCAGGAAGGTCCGCAAAACCTGGGCGGGCAGGCGTTCTGGTCATTGGGCGGGGTGTTCATGGTCGACACGCCGGAGCAGCGACGCATGGGGATCCGTGACAGCCTTGACTTGGCGCGTGGGGATTGGGAGGGATCTGCGCAGTTTGACCGCGCAGAAGATGCCTGGCCGCGCAAATGGGCCGAAGCCTATCTGGATTTTGCCTGCGGTGGACTGCGCGAGTGGCTGCATGGCATGGGGATGCGCTGGTTTCCCGTGGTGGGCTGGGCCGAGCGAGGCGGCAGTTTCGCCAATGGGCATGGCAATTCGGTGCCCCGGTTTCATCTGACATGGGGCACAGGGCCGGGGGTGATTGCGCCCTTTGTGGCGCGCTGCGCAGAGCATGAAAAAGCCGGTCGGTTGCGCTATGCGTTTCGCCATCAGGTGGATGGGATTGAGATCACGAATGGCGTGGCGACCGGCGTGAATGGCACAGTGCTGGACGACGATGATGCGCCGCGCGGAGCCAAGACCAATCGGGACAAAGTTGGGGAGTTTTCGTTCACTGCGGAGCGTGTGATTGTCACCTCGGGTGGGATCGGCGGTGACTTGGCTCGCGTGCGCAGGGCGTGGCCTGTGGATCAGCTTGGCCCCGTACCAGAGCGTATGGTTTGTGGTGTGCCTGCGCATGTGGATGGGCGGATGCTGGATGTGACGGAAGCGGCGGGGGCCAGTCTGATCAACGGAGATCGGCTTTGGACTTATACCGAGGGCGTTCGGAACTGGGATCCGATCTGGCCCGATCACGGAATTCGGATTTTGCCGGGGCCGTCATCGATGTGGTTTGATGCGACCGGCAATCGGTTGAACCCGCCTGCGCTGCCGGGGTTCGATACGCGAGGGACGTTGAAGGAAATTCTTAAGTCGGGGCACAGCTATAGTTGGTTCGTGCTGACGCAAGCGGTGATCAAGAAGGAGTTTGCGCTGTCGGGGTCAGAACAGAACCCCGACTTTACCTCCGGCAAGTGGATTGAGGTCATCCGTCAGCGCATCCTGTCGGGAAAACGTGCGACAGACCCGGTGGAGGCGTTCAAGGAGCGCGGCGAGGATTTCGTGGTGGCGCAGGATCTGGAAAGCCTGGTGCGCGGGATGAACCAAGTGGCCGGCGGTGGCCTGATTGATGAGACGCATCTGCGCGCGCAGATCGAGGCGCGGGATGCGCAGATCGACAATCCGTTTTCCAAGGATGCGCAGGTGATGGCCATTCACGCCGCGCGGAAGTATCGCGGGGATAAGCTGATCCGAACGGCCAAGCCGCACAAGTTTTTGGATCCGGCGAACGGGCCGTTGATTGCGGTGCGGTTGCATATTCTGAGCCGCAAATCGTTGGGCGGGATTGAGACAAATCTGGATGCGCAGGTTTTGGATACCTCCGGCCAGCCGATTCCCGGGCTTTATGCAGCGGGTGAGGCTGCGGGTTTTGGTGGTGGTGGGTATCATGGGTACAACGCGCTGGAAGGTACGTTTCTGGGCGGTTGCATGTTTTCGGGGCGAATTGCGGGGCAGGCTGGATAGCGCCTGGCGCGGAAACAAGGCGCTTGCGCCGCCGCGCCTTCGCCTGGCCCATCCAAGGCCTGGCGAATTTGTGAGGTTGATGCGTCGCTCGGATTTTCAGCGGGACCCAACGATAAAGCTCTTCTGTTCGAAGGTCTGGATCGCCAGACCGGGTCCAGGTGAAGGCGCTCTGTTTGCCTTGTGTGAAAAATCCGTCACCTACCTGCCGCATACTTAACATCGCTTGACGCAATCACATGCCAAACACGTCATAATCAAAGCGAATCTCAACAAAGGGAATGCTATGGCTGATCTTCCTCAGACTGCACGGGTTGTTATCGTCGGCGGCGGTGTTATCGGCTGCTCGGTCGCCTATCATTTGGCCAAGCAAGGCTGGAAAGATGTGGTTTTGCTTGAGCGCAAGCAACTGACGTCTGGCACGACATGGCATGCGGCGGGATTGATCGCACAGTTGCGGGCAACAGCCAACATGACGAAGCTCGCCAAATACAGTCAGGAGCTTTACGGATCTCTGGAGGCGGAGACGGGTGTTGCCACGGGTTTCAAGCGATGCGGGTCCATCACCGTTGCCCTGACCGAAGAGCGCAAGGAAGAGATTTTTCGTCAGGCGGCTATGGCCCGGGCCTTTGGTGTCGACGTGGAAGAGATCAGCCCGACTGAGGTAAAGGCAAAGTATGAGCATCTCAATATTGACGGTGTGACCGCGGGCGTGTGGTTGCCGCTGGATGGTCAGGGTGATCCGGCCAACATTGCGCTAGCGCTCGCGAAGGGCGCGCGGCAGATGGGAGCGACCGTCAGGGAACGGGTCAAGGTCACCGGTATGAAGCGACAGGGGCGGCGGATCACCGGTGTCGACTGGATCAGTGATGATGGTCAGGACCAGGGCCATATTGCTGCTGACATGATCGTCAACTGCGCAGGCATGTGGGGGCATGAAGTGGGCAAGATGGCGGGGATCAACGTACCGCTGCATGCCTGCGAACATTTCTACATCGTGACGGAAGCCATTCAGGGGCTGTCCCAAATGCCCGTTCTGCGCGTGCCGGATGAATGCGCCTATTACAAGGAAGATGCGGGCAAGATGCTGCTCGGCGCGTTTGAGCCCAACGCCAAGCCCTGGGGCATGAACGGGATCGCGGACAGTTTCGAATTCGACCAACTGCCCGAAGATTTCGACCACTTTGAGCCGATCCTTGAACAGGCCTGCGAGCGGTTGCCGATGTTGGCTGAGGCGGGCATTCATACCTTCTTCAACGGGCCGGAAAGTTTCACGCCCGATGACGCCTATCATCTTGGCCTTGCGCCGGAGATGGACAATGTTTGGGTCGCTGCCGGGTTCAATTCCATTGGCATTCAATCGGCGGGTGGCGCAGGCATGGCGTTGGCGCGCTGGATGGAAGATGGTGAAAAGCCGTTCGATCTGGGCGACGTGGATATCGCCCGGATGCAACCGTTTCAGGGCAACAAGCACTACCTTTACGAACGCTCGACCGAGACGCTGGGCCTGCTTTACGCGGACCATTTTCCGTACCGTCAGAAGGCCACCGCGCGCGGTGTGCGCCGCACGCCGTTCCATCACCACCTGCTGGAACAGGGCGCTGTGATGGGGGAGATCGCCGGGTGGGAACGCGCCAACTGGTTTGCGGGTGACGGTGAGGCCCGAGAATACCAATACACATGGAAGCGTCAGAACTGGTTTGAGAATTCAGCTGCCGAACACAAAGCGGTGCGCGAAAATGTAGGCATGTATGACATGTCCTCTTTCGGCAAGCTGCGCGTCGAAGGCCCGGACGCGGAAGGCTTTCTGAACCGGGTGTGCGGGGCGAATATGTCGGTGCCTGCGGGCAAGATCGTCTATACGCAGTTCCTGAATTCCACGGGCGGGATCGAGGCAGATGTGACCGTCACGCGGCTGACGGAAACCGTCTATCTGGTCGTGACCCCTGCCGCGACGCGTTTGGCCGATGAAACCCATATGCGTCGGAATGCCGAAGGGTATCAGGTGGTGATCACCGATGTGACCGCGTCCGAGGGCGTGCTGGCCATCATGGGACCGAATGCCCGAGATCTGCTGGGACGCGTGTCGCCCAATGACTTCTCAAACGAGGTGAACCCCTTCGGCACTGCGCAGGAGATTGAGCTTGGCATGGGGCTGGCCCGCGCGCATCGGGTGTCATACGTGGGCGAACTGGGGTGGGAACTTTACGTGCCCTCCGACATGGCCGGCCATGCGTTTGAAACGCTGTGGGAAGCCGGGCAGGATGTCGGGCTGAAGCTGTGCGGGATGCACATGATGGACAGCTGCCGCATTGAGAAAGCCTTCCGCCATTTCGGCCATGACATCACCTGTGAAGACAACGTGGTCGATGCGGGGCTCAGCTTTGCGGTTGATATGTCGAAGCCCGATTTCATCGGCAAGGGCGCGGTGGCGGATCGCAAGGAAAGCGGGCCGCATACCCGGATGGTGCAGTTCCTGCTGGAGGATCCCGAGCCGCTGCTGTTCCACAATGAACCGATCGTGCGCGATGGTGAGTATGTGGGGTATCTCAGTTCCGGCAATTATGGCCATCACCTCGGCGGGGCAATCGGTTTGGGTTACGTGCCGTCCAAAGGGGAAAAGGCGGCGGATGTGCTGGCCTCCACCTATGAGATCGATGTGATGGGCACGAAGGTAAAGGCGACGGCCAGTCTCAAGCCCATGTACGATCCGAAATCGGAGCGGGTGAAAGCCTAAGCGAAACTGACCGTCAGGGCGGATGAGCAACCGGCTTGTCCGCCTTCATTCCTCATTGGTTTCGATCCAGGCGTTCATCATGTCTTTCATCTCGCCCAGATTGTCAGACACGCCTTCCAGATCCATCCAGGCTAGTTTCGATGATATGTCACTGGCCCTGTTGACGGTCAGGAAAATCGGCGTCGTGGGGCGCACGATATGCAGTGACACGATCAATTTCGACAGCGCATCCATGGAGGACGCAGACGCCAGTGACAGGCCGATCACCCGTGAATTGGTTGAGGCGATTCTCCGGACGAGCGCGTAATGCGTCATGCCCAGCAGCATCATCACGTGCCAGCCATCCTTTTGAAAAATGTCGGTGGCCATGCGCAGGCCGACGACATGGTGTTCCCCCGGAACGCCCGCGAGAATCATGGATTTATCAGCGCGGGTCGCTAGAGGTTCAAATTCCCGACCCATGGAGCGCATGATCGCGAGCAGGCGGCAGGTGGCAATGGTCACTTGCCAGAAACTGATCCTGTCTTCTTCCCACCACACATTGAGACGTTTGGCCGACGCGGCCAGATAATCCAGATACACCTCTTCCGGGGATGTGCCTTTGTCCATCAAAGACGCGACCATTCGCGCGGCTTTGTGTTCATCCGTGTTGAGCAACGCCTCGCACAGGTATTCGATTGTCTTGTCTACGTCCCACTGGCTTTGCGTGTTTCGGCCGACGCCAAGGGCAATCAGCCGCTGCATCGCCTCGCGGGCCAAGGCTTCCAACTTGTGACGAGGCAGGAGTTTCGCAATACGCAACAACCGACTGTGGCGATTGCTGTAGTCGTCATAATCCACCGGGCGCGAATAATTGGGGCGCGAAGGATCGTTTGCGTGGGCCACGTGCTCATCTCCCGTTTTTGGCACTGGGTCGCATACACTTCAGGGTGACGCGTTTTGCGTCTTGATCTTTCCGCTCTCCTCGTTTTGTGCCTGGCGCGTCTAGGCACAGTACGCTTATCCACGGCCTCCTGAATGTTTCACACGCGGCGCACATTCCCGTGACGTGCCTATACCGTAAACAACAAAATGCGTTTGGCAAATGGTCATGAGGACGCGGACCGGCAGCCTAGGTGTCTCAACGATGGAAAAGCGGTTGGTGGGCAACGTGGCACGGGTTCAACGGATGCTCTTTGCGCAAGCTCAAACATTCCGCCGCATGGGGCGGAATGTCTCAGGCGCTCAACGCGCTGTCAGCATCGCATGCGCAGCTTCCGTTAGACGGGTGGGACTGGCTTCTACCCTGGTGGGCCAGGCAGAATTACTCTGCTGCCATCGGCGTGCTGGCCAAGTTGCGCAGCACGTAATGCAGCACCCCGCCATGTTCGATGTATTCCACCTCGATGGCGGTATCGATCCGGCATTTGAGCGTGATTTCCTTCACTTCGCCATCGCCCATGGTAATGGTGCAGGGCACCTCTTGCTGCGGTTCGATTGTATCAAGGCCGGAAATGGACACGGTTTCGTCGCCCTTCAAACCCAATGACTTGCGCGTGTCGCCGCCAGTGAATTCGAACGGGATCACGCCCATGCCAACAAGGTTTGACCGGTGGATACGTTCAAAACTTTCGGCGATCACGGCCTTGACGCCGAGCAACGCTGTGCCTTTCGCGGCCCAATCGCGCGACGATCCGGCGCCGTATTGTTCGCCGCCGAACACCACCAGAGGCACGCCCTGTTCCTGCCACGCCATGGAGGCGTCAAAGATCGAGGTTTGCTTGCCATCCGGCCCCAGCGTGTAGCCGCCTTCGACGCCGTCGAGCATTTCGTTCTTGATGCGGGTATTGGCGAAGGTGCCGCGC